>JABUEY010000026.1 GCA_013314815.1 Syntrophobacteraceae bacterium | reverse complement strand
CAGCCTGGCGACATCTCCGGGGCTGGAAATGACCGATGGCGATATGCCCGCTTCCTTGAATCTTTCTGCATAGAACACCGACGAAGAGGCTCGTTCGATGGTCTCCCTGAGACGTCTGACCTGCAGGGCTTCCAGCTGATCCCTGGAAAGGGCTTCCACGGATTCATCCCAGTATACCTTCGTCGTTTTCATTCGAATATCCTCTGCATATCCCGGGGCCGATTCGGCACGTCGCCAGCGCATCGAGTCCGGACACAACGGAAGCAAGGGCGGAATTGTGGCAGATTCGCGGCACCCTGGAGTTCGCTGACGCGGTGCCTGAACAGGGCTTCCAGGACCTGCTAGCCTTCGTAAGCCAGATCCTCAAACCGGGTATATGTACTGATGCAGCTCAGCTTGATTTCACCCGTCGGGCCGTTTCGCTGCTTGCCGATGAGTATTTCCGCAATCCCCTTGTCGGGAGTTGCCGGGTTGTACACCTCGTCCCTGTAGATGAAGGCGATGACGTCCGCATCCTGTTCGATAGCCCCGGATTCTCTCAGGTCACTCAACACGGGGCGCTTGTTGTGCCGCTCCTCGACCTTGCGGTTGAGCTGTGCAAGGGCGATGACCGGGATGTTGAGTTCCTTGGCCAGGGCCTTGAGAGACCTCGATATCTCGGATATCTCCTGTTCCCGGCGTTCCGCCCCTTCCCGGCCTCGCATGAGCTGCAGGTAATCCACGACAACCATTCCCAGCCCGCGGTCGGCCATCATGCGGCGTGCCTTGGCACGGAGTTCGAGAGCGGATATGGCGGGGGTATCATCGATGAGGATGGGGGTGTCCGTAAAGGACCCGGCCGCTCGGAGCATCTTGGCCGCTTCGTCCCGGCTGAGAAACCCGGTTCGGATCTTGTGAGAATCAACCCTGGCTTCGGAGCAGAGCAGCCGCATCGCCAGCTGCTCCTTGCTCATCTCGAGGGAAAAGAAACCTACGGGCACGCCGCTTTCCACAGCGGCATTTCGGGCCAGGCACAAGGCAAAGGCTGTCTTTCCCATGCTCGGCCGGGCAGCGATGATGACCAGATCCGATTTCTGGAAACCTGCGGTGAGCTTGTCGAGGTCCCTGTAGTGGCTGGGAACGCCCGTGACCATGTCTCGGTATTCCTGGAACCTCTCGATAGCCTCGATGCTCTTCTTTACAACTTCCTTCAGAGGGTAATAGCTGCTTCGGAGACGGTTTTCCGTAATGTTGAAGATCGCCGATTCGGCATGGTCGAGGATCTCCTCGATGCTCTTGCCTCCACCGTAGGCCCACGAACTGATCTCGCCGGCCGCCTGGATCAGGCGGCGCAGGAGCGCCTTTTCGTTGACGATCTTGGCATAAGCCGCCACATTGGCGGCGGAAGGAACCGTTTCGAGCAGAGAAGCGAGGTAGGTTGCACCGCCGACGGCATCGAGTTGATTCTTTTCTTGGAGCAGGGAGGCCAGGGTGACCAGATCGATGGGTTCGTTTTGTTCAAACAGTTCCTGAATCGCCCGGTATATGATTCGGTGAGCATCCCTGTAAAACTCGTCACCCCTGAGGATCTCCAGCGCCGAAGGCAGGCCTTCGTTGTCAATCAAAATCCCCCCGAGCAGCGACTGTTCGGCTTCAATCTGCTGAGGGGGGATTCTCCTGAGTTCTTCTGCGATGCCGTCCACGGCTCCTATTCTTCTTTCTCCACGACGACGCTGACATTTGCGGTGATCTGAGCGTCCACCTTCACCGGCACGGCAAACTCACCCAGCTGCTTTAAAGGCTGCTCCAGCTGTATGCTCCTGCGCGGCAGGTCAAATCCCAGCTCCTTCAGCTCACCGTACACGTCCGTGGCGCTCACCGAACCATAAAGCTTCTCGTCTTCAGACACCTTCCGACGCAGCACCAGTCTAACCTGGTTCAGCTTCTCGGCCAGCGAGAGCATCTCCTGGTGAACCTTCTCCCGCTTCTGGGCAAGGAGTCTTTTCCGGTGTTCGAGTTCCTTGACGTTCCTACCGGTAGCCTCCATGGCAAGCCCCTTCGGGAGCAGAAAGTTGCGGGCATACCCCGGAGCCACGTTCACGATCTGCCCGATCTGCCCCAAAGAGGCAATGTTTTCCGTCAGTATCACTTTCATAACGATCTCCTCGAATGCCTGGTATGTATCCGAATTCGCATGCTTCCAGTACAGCCTGCTCCCTTTGCCCCGATCACCGGACCGGCAGGCTCCCCGGACGGGAAGATTTCCCTCATTCTTCCTTCAGTGGAGCCTTTCGCGAGAGGCGTCGGAAGTCAAGCCATATGTCAAAAAGTCCAACGAGGATGACTCCGAGGGTGGCGAACTGCTGCAGGAGCAGAAAAGCATAGATGACAGCCCGGAGGAACCTCGGGAGTTTCCATTTCTCGAAATAAAAAGCCGCAATAGCCAGGCCCTGGAACAGGTACACCGTGCCGAGAACAAGCAGCACGTTTGCAGCCAGAAACCTGAGTCCCGAAGAGGGGACGAACAGAAGGAACCCACCTCCGATCACGGCCCATACAAACTGCTCGGGGGCCTTCCAGCGAGACCATTCCCCCCACTGGGGAACCGGAAGGCCGAAAACGGGGCAGGTTCTCTTCATCACGAGCAGGTTCATCCAGGATATGAACAGCGCCGATGCCAGGGCGGCCCCGGGAAGCATCCGCACCAGGACAGGCACGATGGCATGGAAAGCCTCTTCGAGGATTCTCTTCTCCTCTTCGCCTGTCGCATACTGCTGAATAGCCAGAGAGACGGCGCCTTTCAGGTCATTTTCCAGGTACTTCACCATCCCGCCTTCGGCACCCGAGAAGGTGAACCAGAAGACTGCCGCACCCATCCCGAACACCGCAAGGCTCGATCCGGCAATGGTCTTTTCCAGGGACCACTGCTGCCGAACACCCGTCCCCAGCAGCAGTCCAAGGCACAACATTGCGCAATAGTACGGAATACTTGGAGCCGCTCCCAGGTACGAAAGCACCACTGAACCCACAACGGCCGCACCCGCCGGTACAAAGTAACCCGCCGGCCGGCCCCACCGGCAGCAGGAAATGAGGGTCGGCAGCGGAGTAAAAACTCCCGCGGCAATCCCCACCACCGGTATCAGCATCATGGAGAGGAAAAACAGCACCGTTGCGACGACACCAATGATGACTTCTCTGCTCAGAGCCGGATTCTGGCCGTTCACGGTTCTCTCGTTGACAGGGCTCCTGTTTGTCCATCATGGAGTGGGGCCCCTCCGCATATCTCGGCTAAACGGTATGGATCGTCGTAAAGGGCAGAAGCGCGATCTGCCGCGCCCGCTTAACGGCCAGCGTCAGCACTCTCTGGTGCTTGGCGCAGTTGCCGGAAATCCGCCTGGGAACGATCTTGCCTCTTTCCGTAATGAAATATCGCAATGTCTTCGCGTCCTTGTAATCTATCTTGAGTTCGCTATCCACACAAAAACGGCACACCTTGCGCCGATGAAACGTTCTTCTTCTGCGTCTTAAGGCCATTATATTCTCCCTGCGAAAAAACAGACTTCGTCACACTCGACATTATTCATCGGGAAAAGACGGTTATTCCTCCTCGTCCTCTTCCACTTCCTCTCCCTCGATGTCCTCCTGCGGCTCTTCCTCACCTTCAAAGGCTGCGGCAGGCTTACCCGAACCTTCCTCGTCTTCACCGAAGGAGGGAGGAGTCACAACGGCGCGGGCCTGCTCCTTTTCCGGGTCGAAGCGGTCTTCGAGCTTCACCGTGATGAACTTGAGGATACGTTCATCCAGGCGCATGTTCCTCTCGAGTTCCGCAACCAGTTCCGGACCGCCCGCGTATTCCATGAGAATATAAAGTCCGCGCGTATGCTTTTTGACGGGATAGGCGAGCTTCTTCTTACCCCAGGGTATGTAGGCGAGCACCTCGCCTCCATTGGAACCGACCACCGCCTTCACCTTCTCGTCAACAACCGTGTTGACCTCATCAGGCAGGTCGGGATCAACGATAAAAAACGTTTCGTACTTTCGCATTCCTTCTTCTCCTTTTGGGTCAGCAGCCCCACTCTCGTCCTCGGATTGGAGCAAGGAGCCTTATTGTGGTAAAAAGTGTTTGCTATCACACAGGATAAAAGGGCGTCAAGGAAATTCTCCCACACCTCGACGCCCCCTGGTTCTTCCTGTGAGTCTGCCTACCGGCCGGGAACATCCCTGTCCGGCTGGACGAATTCGACCGTCAGCTCATTGTCCCGCACCCAGCCGAGTTCTTGCCGGATGAGCCTTTCGCGGGCCAACGGATCGTTCTTGAAGCTCTGTATTCTTTCAAACAGTTTCTGGTTTTCTTTTTTCAGTCTTGCGATTTTTGTTTCGAGTTCCCTGACCTGGGCGGCCTGGTTGCGATAACCAGGAATCCCCTTGGATGAGAAGAAGATGAGGAAGAGCAGAACAACGTTCGTTATGACGAGAACCCCCACCAGCAGGCGCAAAACCACCAGGCCCTTCATGAAGGCCCCCACCCGCTGCCTAAGACTTGCCTGCAGTGCTTTTTCAGGTGCCTTGCTACCCATCTGCGCCACTCATACCCGCGCCCTACCCGGAATACGAACCGAAGGAAAAAGCCGCGAGTCCGTATGCGGTAAAAACAACGCGGCCCTGAATTCGTTCATCAGCTCCATATTAACATTCAATTCCACATAAGCAATTCGATTGCAAACCTTTTCCGCGTCATCCAGAAGCGACCGATACAGGAGCGTCGACACGGCTCCCTTCAAGGACGCGTTCCCGAGGCCGCTGTAGGTCTCGACGGGCAGGTCTGGAAGCATTCCAATCCGTATGGCCATGGCGGGATCGATGACATTGCCGAATGTCCCGGCGATATAGATCTTCCTGATGCCGGTGAAATCGATCCCCACTTTGCGCGTGATAACGGCAAGGATGGTGTACATGGCGGCCTTGGACTTGAGAAAGATCCCCACGTCAAGCTCGGAAACCAGCAGGTCCGCACCATCGGCGGTCTCACTCCCGAACACCAGCACGTAAGCCGGAACTCCCCCCTGTTTCGTGATTCGCCGGGAATTCAGTGCCGTGTTGATCCTGCCCTGTACCGTCAGTATGCCGGCATAGAACATCTCCGCCACAAGGTCGATGAGCCCGGAACCGCATATGCCCGAAGGTTTGACGTCTCCCAGCACGTGACAGGACGGCTCGAGCGTCGATGCATCGATGCGGACCCGGTCGATGGCTCCTTCAGCGGCCATCATTCCACGTTCGACAACGCCTCCCTCAAGAGCCGGCCCGGCGGCTCCGGCACAGGCCACAAGCCAGTCCCGGTTGCCGAGAATCACCTCGGCATTCGTTCCCACGTCGACCAGCATCTGTACCTCCGAGGACCTGTGCAGCCCCGATGCGAGAACCCCCGCTATCAGGTCTCCGCCGAAGTAGGCTCCCACGTTGGGAAAGACATACACCACGGCCCGCGGATGCAGATCCAGCCGCAGATCAAGTGCATGCCCTCCAGGAAAATGATTGGCCGCGGGAATGTAGGGTTCTCTGCAGATGTTCGAAGGATCCAGACCGAGCAAGAAGTGACTCATGGCCGTATTGCCGGCAACAACCAGCGCACGGGCGTTCCCGGATGAAAAACCGTGTCTTGCGAGCATGGATCCGAACCCGGCATTGAGTGTGTCGAGCAGGAGTTGCTGGAGTGTCTTGCGATTGTCTGCATCTCCGGCGTAGAGAATGCGCGAAAGGATGTCCTCCCCGTAAGGCAGCTGCGGATTAGGGAGGGAGAGCCGATCGATGACTTCGCCTTTCTCGAGGTCCACCAGGCACAACACGATGGTCGACGTCCCCAGGTCCACCGCAAAGCCCAGGACAGGCTCACAGGAAAACCGAGGCAGGATGTCTATGATCTCCCACTGCCTCGACGCATACCCCAGCACGATTCTCACGCGGAATCCATTTTTCCGCATGCGCCTGACAAGCTCCTCCACCTGGGACAGGCGCACTCGCAAAGGCGCGAATCCTTTGCAGGTAATTGCCCGTTCGAGGCGGTCCAGGTCACCCCTGTTGTCACCGAGGTGCGGTGGATCGATGTCCAGGTCAAGGACTTCCACCATGGGCCGCCGATCCGGGAGGGAAGAGGAAAACAATGCCGGACCTCCTTTTTCATTGCCACTCAGCAAGATATACCCGTAACCCAAAATCCGCACTATTTTTTTGTCTGATGATTCGAGCTTGCCCGGAAATGGGTGTCTGAGGTCTGGTTCTTCCGGCGTTTTCTCATAAGACACGTACCCGGAAAGTTGCCGCAAAAAAATGGAATACACCCGCAACAACGTCATAGAAAAGGCGGGAATGACGATGGGTATGTTCAGGGGGAATGACGGTGGGATTTTCGTTACGTTGTGATGCCCAATGACGTTGTGATGTGGAATAATGTGGCGATGCCATCGACCCTTTGCGTGGAAGGCACCGGATTTATGAAAAGCACCGGAGGTGCGAGTTTGCCGGATGAATTTGAAGTCTTCCCGATACTCCAGGAGCACAAACCTGCCGGATTGTCGAGTGCCGGTTGCATGCTGCCCGCCGGCTAATGCCGGGGCACCCGCCTTTACCGCTGCAAAGCACTCACCCGCATGCCGTCCCGAAGTGCCATTATGCACCCTGTTCATTTTTTTCACGGAAGACTTGCTGCCCTTTTCCTGCTTTATTACAATGAAAACGGCGGGCTTCTGGATGACCTCCGACATGTGAACCCTGTTCGGGAAATTGTGATTGTGATCGTTTTCTCGATATAAGCTGTTATATATACTAATTGTTTTGGTCTTGACACTCAGGGCGCTTTCTCGTAATGTCGCTGTGGTTGACGATCGACAGGCAGTAAATGAAGGATGGTTCACATACCTTGATCGGCTGCGAGTAAACGCAAGGCTCTCGAGTCAATTCCTCAACGTCCTCTTGCACGGTTGATTTCCTGCTCGCCTGTTGCCTTTGACATCGCTGCCGGAAGCACATCCGAAACATTTAAACCAGGTTGCAGACTGAAGCTGTCGAATTCAAGCTTGATGGCCCGTCGGTTGCCCCTGCTGTGTGGTCTTAGGGATGGAGCGGAAAAAATTATGGACGACATTCAAATCAAGGAACTGGTTGAAGTAATTGCACGCGCACTGGCGGAATACCCTGATGAAATCATTGTAAAAGAAATCACCGGGCATCAGATCTCCGTGATTGAACTCCGTGCGGCCAAGCAGGATCTGGGCAAGATCATCGGCAAGGAAGGGCGCAACGCACACGCACTTCGGACGATCGTCAATGCAGCCGCGACGAAACTGCATAAGCGGGCGGTTCTGGAAATCCTGGAATAGAGAAGCAAAGGCGCCGCAAAGAAGATCATGAACGAACTTAGGCCAGAGGGAAGAACACCGGTGTCTTCCGGGGACGAGCGGCCTCCCTGTTTCGGAGTTCCTGAAAAGGTTTGCCCCAAGGATGAAAACCAGGTCATTGAGCCGCAGGCGGAGTGCCTGTCCTGCGCGTTGGTCCGTTCCTGCCTTCAGCAGGCGTTGCGTCGGGAGGGGGCAATCGTCGACACAACTCCCGTGAGGAAGGTTTCGGGATTTCTCAGGCGTTGGTCCGACAAGAAACTCAACACCACCTGACCATCTTCGAAAGATTGAGGATGGGGCCTCCCGATTCCGCTTTTCCCTGCAGGATGCTGATCATCCACCGGGGAGCCCTGGGCGATTTTCTGCTCGCCCTTCCCGCCATCCAGGGTTTGCAACGCTTGTCGCCGGGTTCGACACTCGACTTCCTGGCACGCACGGAATATGTTTCCCTCATCAGGAACCACCCTTATGTGGGGCGCGTTTATTCATCCGACCGTGCCGATCTCGCTCCCTTCCATCATGAAGCCCTGTGGCGAACGGCTCAACTTCCCCCACTGTTCACGGATATTTCCGTCACGTTCGTATTCGGCAGGGCCCAAAGCCGCACCGTTGCGGCCAGGCTTTCCCTTCGTCTCGCATGTCCGGTTCATTTCGTCGAATCGTTCCCGGGTCCGGATGCCGGGACCCACGTAACCCGACACATCAGGGAACAACTCATCGCCCTGGGCTGGTCGGTCGACGACAGGCCGGCCCGGATCGATCCCGCCCCGGATGAATCGCCTTCGCCTGCACCATGGGAGCTCAAAGGCGGTCCCGCCGCGGGGAGAAGGCCCGTGATCATTCATATGGGAAGTGGAGGGCGCCGGAAGATCTGGCCTCTTTCGAGGTGGAAAGACCTGGTTGAATGGATAAACGCCAAGTATGCCCATCCCAAGGTGCTGGTCCTTGGGCCGGCGGAAGAATACCTGAGGGAATTTGTCTTTTCACTTGTGAAGCCGGGAATACACGTGCTGGAAAATCCGTCGCTCGCACGGCTGAGTGTTGTTCTGTCCCGATGCGCAGTCTATGCGGGCAACGATTCGGGAATCAGTCACCTGGCGGCGGTATCGGGGGCGCCGTCCGTCGTCGTCTTCGGGCCGACCGATCCGGACGTATGGGGACCCGTGGGCGAAAATGTCCACATTGTCAGGGACCACTGGGACGAAACCCGCAATCTTGAATGGTCCTACGATGGCGGGGCGGTTGCCCTGAACGAGGTGAAGCAGGCCGTTGAAAAGCTGATCGAAAAAGGCTGAGCCTCTTCCAAAACCGCGTCAGACTTCAAGCACGAACCCAACATTCCCGAAGGCAAAACTCTCTCCGAATTCCCGGGCGAGCCTGGCGATGGGCGCCTGCCCCGTGCAGTGGCTGACGGCCATGATTTTTATGTTGTATGTTTTCAGTGCATCGAGAGTCGGTTTCAGCTGGGGTTCGGGGGAAAGCCCCAGGTGAGTGCCGCCCAGTACGGCATAAACGCGGTCTTCACCCGTCCGGGCGATGGCATGCTCGAGTATGTTGATGATACCGGCATGAGCGCAGCCGAGAACAACCACGAGACCTTTCGAGGTTTTCAGAAAGAGCGAAAAATCGTCCAGGAAAGGATCGAGCTCGCGGCTCTTTCCGTTGTTCACTACGAACTTCGGTGAACCGAGTTCAAAGAGGGTCCGCCTGGGAACCTCACCGGATATGAAGACTCCAGGCGCGATCTCGTCAAAAGTCGTAACCCACTGAAAGCGGGCTCCCCGCGTCGTGAGATAGGCTTGCGCCCACGGCATTCCGATGGACAGCGGCCGGTCTTCCTCACCGGCCGGCAGCATCCAGAATCTTTCGCTCAACACGTCGGGATGTGCAACGATTTCACGGGTACCGGCAACCCCGAGAAAGGCGAGAAGTCCTCCCGTATGATCAAAGTGACCATGGCTCAGAACGACCTTCGAAACCTTCTTCAGATCCTTCTGCAGCTTCAATGCATTGGGAACAATCCCGAAGCCCTGCCCGGTGTCGAAGAGAATGTCGGTCTCAGGGGTTTCTATATAAGCAGCAAACCCATGTTCGCCGACAAGCCCGGGAGCCGAAACGGTGTTTTCACACAATACGGTGATCCTGTATTCCATGTCCCTCTCCTTTCCCTGCCGGTCCGGAACGCGCGCCCTCCGGCCGATTCGACCCGTGAGTCAGGACTGCCCCATCGAGAAGAGTGTCATTTCGACAGGGTGGATCACGTGAATCCGTGCAGTCGCCGGCCTCGCTTCATTCGCGCAGCTTCCTGCGCAGCAGCTTCCCGGTCGGTGTGCGCGGCAGACTCTCCACGTACTCGATTACCCGGGGAAGCTTGTACACGGCAATGCGTTCCTTCAGATATTCCTTGATTGCTTCCGAAAGCCTGTCTCCCGGCTCAAAACCCGGTTTCAGTACGATGACCGCCTTGGTTACCTGGCCTTTCTCGGGATCCGGTACTCCCACCACGCCGACATCAGCCACTGCGGGGAACTTGCTGATCGCTTCCTCGACCTCCGCAGGACCGATCCGATACCCGGAACTTTTGATCATATCGTCTTCACGGGAGACAAAAAAGATGTTGCCGCTTTCGTCAGTATAGACTGCATCCCCCATCTGGTTCCAACCGTTTGTGACACCCTTGATCTGTGAATTCAGGAGCCGGTTGTCATCGACATAGGGTTTCCAGTACAGCGTGCCCGAAGGCCCCTTGAGGAGCATGCTTCCTACTTCCCCCGGTTTGCATTCGGTGCCTCCTGTATTGAGCACCTTGACCTCGACGCCGGGCAGGGGCTTACCGAGAGAATTGGGCACGGGCTCCGGACTCATTGTGTTGGAAGTAACGAGGTGGAGCATCTCCGTGCCACCGAGTCCCTCCCAGATGGGTTTGCCGGTCAGTTTTTTCCAGCCTTCCAGGGTCTCCGCCCCAAGCGCATCGCCTCCGGAGGTAAAAAGGCGAATGCGGCTGATGTCGTATTTCCTGAAATCGGGATATTTCATCAGTGCGCGGTATGCGGTCGGAAGACCGGTGAGCACCGTGATCCCGTGTTTAACGATGAGTTCCATCATGTCCTGTGGAGAGAATCTTGGAATCAGGGATATCGCCGCGCCTCCCTCGAAGGGAATCAGGGTGAATGTCCCGAAGCCCGCTGCAAAGGAGATGGGGGCTGCGCCTCCCAGCACATCACCGGGTTTCAGCTTGTACACGTACCGGTTCACCACCCTCGCTTCGATCACGCACTGGCGCAGGAAGTGAACACAGCCTTTGGGCATGCCCGTCGTGCCCGAGGTGTAGAGGATGATTCCGACATCGTCCCCCTTGAGCATGACGGGGTCCAGCCGCTGCGCCCCCCCCGCCAGCATTTCCTCGTAGGCCATGCATCCTGCGGCAGCTGGATCGTCGGGTTTCGCTCCGATCGTAATCACTCTCGTCCCAGCCGTGAAAGAGGCTTTGGCCGTGTTCACGGCCGCCAGGAGTTGAGCGTTGACGATGAAGAATTTCATCTCGGCGTTATTGGCCACGAAGGCCACTTCATCGGGGGCCCAGAGAGGAGACGTAGGCACGGGAATCGCGCCGATCTTTTCCACGGCCAGTATCGCTACGACGGCCTGCGGCGTATTCAACAGCCGGATCCCCACTCGATCCTGCGACTCTACTCCCGCGTCCTTCAGAGCGTTCCCGAACCTGTTCACCATCGCCTGCAGCTCTGAATACGTAACCGTCTTATCCATGAACTTGATCGCGGGGTTGCCGCCCCTGCCCTCACGAATATGCCGGTCGAGCAGAAAATCGGCAAGATTCAGCTCCACAGGGGTATCCGCGAATTCCCCGGGCACGATATATTCGGGCCACAGTTCCTTCGGCGGCAGATAATCGTCGGGTATTTTCCCCATCATCATTTCCTCCCTGAAATCTTGTTTTCGAGCAACCGTTTCATCGCCGCCGCAACGCTCCCCCCTGGTTTCGATCACGCAGGACGCATCCTCCTGCTTATCGACAACCGGCATAAGGCTCCGGGAATCCATCCCGACAAGCCCGTTGCAGGCCGGCTTTCGAGTCCGGCCTGGAAAAAACCTTTCAGAAGACCGGCAACCCCGCTTTCGGGACGGCCCGTCTTCGGAGTACACCCATGCCGTCCATCGAGGCGGACAAACAGGAGCCAAGGATCAACGATTCGAGGCCGTCCATTGCAGGCTCCGCGAGGGCGGCACCGGGTCTCGATGCTTCTTCCCCTTCGTCTGCCGGCACGAACAGAAGAGCGAACCGCAGTGCATCATGAAATCGAGGAAACCACTTCGATCCCGTTCTTCTCGAGGTCCGCCACGATCGGCTCCAGATCGCACTTTTTCAGGCGAATGGAATAAGTGTAGTCCTGCCCTTCCGTCGGCGGCAGATGGCAAATACTGATAACCTCGGCATTGTGCTGCTTGATTAAGCGGGTTATTTCATGGAGCGGACTATCGATTGCGGCGGCTTTTACATCGAGGCGTGAGGAGTGGGTAAACATTCCCATGAATGTTATGAAGGCGGAGAGTATGTCCACGACGGTAATGATACCTGCAAGACGTCCTTCTTCGACTACCGGCAGACCCCCGATCTTCTTTTCGAGGATAATATGAGCCGCTTCTTCCAGGGACATTTCGGGTGTGGCGGCAAACGGCCTGCGGATCATTACATCTTCAAGGGTCAGTTCTTCGAGCATCGACGCAATGAGCACTCCACGCAAATCCGCGTCGGTAACCCACCCAAGCAGCTGGTTGTTTGCGTCGACCACGGGGAGATGACGAATAGACCCCTGCTTCATGACCGCCAAGGCCTCCTGTATTGAAGCCTCTTTCCTGATGGTTACCACCTTGGTGGTCATCCAGTGTCGAACAATCACGTTGCAATCCTCATTACGAAACCATCCGATTCATAAAACAACAACGGGATCCGGCCTGCCCTTCATATGAATTGATTAGTAATTGCGACCACTTCGCCCGGATTCTCCGGCAAGCTATGCCATATTCGGGAAAAAAGCAAGAAAAATTTCTTTCACCCCGATATCACTGCAACGTCATTCTCATTCCATTCCCATTCCATTCACGCGAGGGTCACACCTCATTCCCACAACAACCTCATTCCTGTAACATCGTCATTCCCGCGAAGGAGACGATGTTGCAGGAATGACGATGTTGAGATTGTTGCAGTTATGGGGTTGTGAGGCCGACTGACGTTGGGATGTGACTGACGTTGCTGCGGGAGACGTTGGGATGTGAACGGCGCTGGGATGTTATTTGCAGCCTCGATTCTTGCCTCTACTTCCTTTTCGGTCCGCCCCGCTGCACGTGGTGAGATTGACTTTGAAAAGCCATTTGCTATACTGGCTGCGGTACCGATCGGACGATATTTTTGTTATGGGAACAATTATTGCAACCAAGGAAGCCGACCTTGCGCCATCCAAAGTTTATTTTCATTACAGGGGGTGTGTTATCCTCCCTCGGGAAAGGGCTGGCTGCAGCATCCATCGGCGCACTGATGGAAAGCCGGGGCCTTAGAGTGACTCTTCAGAAACTGGACCCGTATATCAACGTGGATCCCGGAACGATGAATCCTTTCCAGCATGGGGAAGTGTACGTCACTGACGACGGAGCTGAAACGGATCTCGACCTGGGACACTACGAACGTTTCACTCACGCCGCCATGGGGAAGAAGAACAATTACACCTCCGGCAGCATCTACTATTCGGTCATCACGAAGGAAAGGCGGGGCGACTACCTGGGGGGCACCGTGCAGGTCATTCCGCACGTGACCGATGAAATCAAGGCCTGCATCCGCGGTTCGGTGGACAACGTCGACATCGTGATCGTGGAGATCGGCGGCACGGTGGGAGACATCGAGAGTCTGCCGTTCCTTGAAGCCATCCGCCAGTTCCGGACTGACGTAGGCAGAGAAAACGTCGTTTATGTTCATGTGACGCTGGTCCCCTACCTGGCTACGTCCGGCGAGGTGAAAACCAAGCCCACGCAGCACAGCGTGAAGGAACTGCGGAGCATCGGAATCCAGCCCGACATTCTGCTCTGCCGCACTGAGAAGTTCCTTTCCCCCGAAATCAAGGCAAAGATCGCCCATTTCTGCAATGTCGACACGGATGCAGTCATCACCGCCAAGGATGTCGACTGCATCTACGAGGTCCCCATCATGTTTCACAAGGAGGGCCTGGACGAAAAGATCGTCCGGCTTCTCAACATCTGGACCCGTGCGCCTATTCTCGACCAATGGGAAAGGCTCGTCCACCGGATCAAGGAACCCCTCTACGAAGCCAAGATCGCCATTGTCGGCAAATATATAGATCTCAAGGAGTCTTACAAGAGCCTCAACGAAGCCCTGATTCACGCGGGAGCAGCCCACAGCTGCCGTCTTTTCCTCGACTACGTGGACTCGGAGAACGTCGAAAAGGAGGGAGGCGAGGCCCTGATCGAAGGGGCGGACGGAATCCTGATACCCGGAGGCTTCGGACAGCGGGGTGTCGAAGGAAAGATCAAGGCTATCAGGTATGCCAGGGAAAACGGCATTCCCTTCCTGGGCATCTGCCTGGGCATGCAGCTCGCCACGGTGGAGTTTGCCCGCAATGTCGCCGGGATCGAAAAAGCCCACAGCATGGAATTCGACAAGAATACGCCTCACCCGGTGATATTCCTGATGAGGGAGTGGTTCGACTACAAAAACAACAGGACGGTGCGCAGAGACGAGTCGTCGGATTTCGGAGGCACAATGCGTCTCGGGGCCTATCCCTGCGTTCTCGAACCGGGCAGTCTGGCTCACGATGCCTATGCATGCAACGAAGTGTCGGAACGGCACAGGCACCGCTATGAGTTCAACAATGATTACCGCGAGCGCCTGGCCGAGCACGGCCTCCGTTTCACCGGCCTTTCACCGGACAGAAACCTTGTCGAAATCATCGAACTCCCGGGGCATCCGTGGTTCCTGGGCTGCCAGTTCCATCCCGAGTTCAAGTCCCGCCCGATGGAGCCTCATCCTATTTTTAAGGCATTCGTCGGGCATGCTCTCGAAGAGGCTAAAAGGAAACGCCCGGACGATTTCAAGAAAGAGTGCGTCTGTTAGGAGTCCCCATTGATGTGGGCACCCGATGTGGAAGTTCTGGGGCAGCAGATAGGGAGAAGCCGGTTCTTTGTGATCGGCGGACCGTGTGTCATTGAGAACGAGGCGATGGCCTTCACCGTTGCGGATTTCCTTCGTGACACCTGCCGACGCCTGAAGATCCCTTTCGTGTTCAAGAGCTCGTACGACAAGGCTAACCGGACATCCATTCATTCGTTCAGGGGTCCGGGTCTCATCCAGGGACTGGAGACCCTCAGGCGGATCAGGGAACAGCTGCAGGTGCCTGTCCTTACCGATGTGCACAGCGTGGACGAAGTCAAGGCGGCCGCTGAAGTGGTGGATATCCTTCAGATACCCGCCTTTCTGGCCCGCCAGACCGACCTTCTCGTGGAAGCGGGGCGAACGGGCAGACCCGTGAATCTCAAGAAAGCCCAGTTCCTGGCTCCATGGGACATGGTCGAAGCCGCCCGGAAAGTCGCGCATACCGGGAACCGCAAGGTGTTCATCACAGAGCGCGGGACCCAGTTCGGATACAACAACCTGGTGGTGGACATGCGTTCCATTCCCATCATGTCGGAAGCCGGATTCCCCGTTGTGTACGATGCCACCCACAGCGTGCAACTGCCCGGCGGACAGGGCAGTTGCTCGGGAGGGCAGCGCCGGTTCGTCGGACATCTGGCCTGTGCGGCCGTCGCCGCGGGAGCTCACGGAGTATTCATCGAAGCGCACCAGGACCCGGACAGCGCGTTGTGCGACGGACCGAATTCATTGAGGATGTCCGATGTGCCGCATCTGCTGGAGAAGCTGAACCGCCTTTACGGTGTGGTTCATGGAGACTGCTGACGGGGAGGCGCATGGACGCCACGTCCCCGGGGAGGAAAAGAAATTGATCCCGATCGACCTGGACGATTCGATTCGATCTCGCATTCTGCCAGTCCGCCTCGTGATCTTCGATGTGGACGGAGTCCTGACCGACGGCCGGATCATTTATCATGATGACGGGTCCGAAATCAAGGCGTTCGATGTTCAGGACGGTCATGGGATCAAGATGCTGCAGCGTGCAGGGATCGAGGTCGCCTTCATCACGGGCAGATTCTGCCGGGCGGTGGACCATCGGGCTCGAGGACTGGGGGTCACAAGAGTCTACCAGGGAATAAAGGTGAAAATGGAGGCCTACGAAAAAATCCGGCGCGAAACGGGCCTGGAAGACGAACAGATCTGCTTTATGGGGGAC
The DNA here is from genome assembly GCA_013314815.1 of Syntrophobacteraceae bacterium. Classification (GTDB taxonomy): domain Bacteria; phylum Desulfobacterota; class Syntrophobacteria; order Syntrophobacterales; family Syntrophobacteraceae; genus JABUEY01. The sequence continues at coordinate 21,223 of JABUEY010000026.1, read as the reverse complement.
GACCTGATCGACATCCCCGTCATGCGCCGTGTGGGATTCGCCGTGGCTGTTCCAAACGCTGTGGTTCATGTATTGCCCTACGCCCACTATGTAACTCGTGCGCCGGGAGGCCATGGAGCCTGCCGGGAGGTGTGCGAGCTCATTCTCGCCGTCCAGGGCCTCTGGGACCATGTCACTCGTCGCTATTTCGAAGACTTTCGGAGCTGAACACCCGCTTTTCCTTCCTCCCACCATCCCGCCCTCTAATTTCTTTAGCGAATAGGCCTTTACAGGCACGTGTCCTGCATGCTACAGTATACAGAAAGGATAATTTATTAATTTCACTTATGAAAAGGATTATCATCCCGATTCAGGGCCTTGAGGAACTCCAAGAGTGAACGGGATGTTGTTTTGCAGTCAATCGACTTTGTTCGGCTTTTTCCGCGGTGGCGCGTCGGGTTGCGCCGGCGTGGAAAGCTGTGGAAATCCAGGTGAAGACGCTGCGGCGGTGGCTCGAACATGAAACTCTCTCGAAGAATTGCTCAGGGGACCTTGCTTGTACTCGCCTTGAGTCTCACAGCCATGCTGGCCGTCGGTCTCTACAAGGGGAAGACCCAGAAGGAAACCCGGCCGGCACCCGGTCCTGAAGTGCCGGAGGCCGAGATGAAACTGACCGATATCGAGTTTACGGAAATGCAGCAGGGAAAGCGGTTCTGGACCCTTGGGGCTTCGGAAGCCCTGTATTTTCAGGATGAACAGAAAACGATTCTCACCTCGGTGCGGCTCACCTTTTTCCTCGACAGCGGCGAGGAGATTGTGCTGGAGAGCAGTTCGGGCGTCCTTCACGCGGGGACGAAGAACATCGAACTATGGGATGCCGTGCACGCGGCACTGCCTCGAGGGTATGAACTGACCACGCAACGCGCCGCATACGACCATGAGCAGAGGCTGGTCTACTCGGATACAGCTATCCGTTTGAATGGACCGGGGGTAGAGTTCGAGGGGAACAGCTGGAAGTTCAGGATTCCCGAGCGGCAGGCGGTGGTGGAAGGCGGTGTTCGAGGGTCCCTGGTGCTTGCGCCGCTCAGTGGGAACTTGTCCAGGTGAAAACATGATGAAGGGTATAGTGGAGTATTTCGGGATGTCCTTTCTGGTCAAGGCGCTGGTTGTCTTCTCCCTGGTGACTGTTCTGCCGCCGGGCGTTTACTGTGCCGAAAAGGCCAGGGGCCTTGCGACGGACAAGATGCTCAATACCGATTCGCCGCTTCACATCGCCAGCGACCGGATGGAAGTCAGGCAGTCGGACAGGTCCATCGTCTTTGAAGGCCACGTGGTGGTTCAGCAGGACGACCTGACTATTACCGGCAACCGGCTCAGAGTGACAGCCACTCCGGGAACCAAGCCCAACCAGCCGTCCATCGTGGACAGGATCGACAGGATAGAAGTGGAGGGAGATGTCCGGGTGGCGCAAAGAGACAAGATCGCGACGGCGGACAGGGCGGTGTACTATCACCAGGAGCAGAAGATCGTCCTCATGGGCAACCCCACCGTCTCACAGGGTCATGACAAGATCCAGGGGCGTCTCATCACTCTCTACATCGACCAGGGAAGAAGCGTGGTGGAGGGAGGGGAGCAGACTCCGGTGAAGGCGGTACTTCACCCCAGCCGAAAGGATTGAAGCATGCTGGGCGAGGCCAAGACCCTCGTTGTCGAGGACCTGGTGAAATCGTACAAGGGCCGTTGCGTAGTCGACCACGTGAACCTCGAGGTTCGCGCAGGCTGGATCGTGGGACTGTTGGGCCCGAACGGCGCGGGAAAGTCGACCACCTTCTACAGTGTGGTGGGGATCATCCGTCCCGATTCAGGAGCCGTATATCTGAACGGGGAGGACATTATCGGCCTGCCCATGTATCTGCGTGCAAGAAAGGGGATTACCTATCTGCCGCAGGAACCGTCGGTGTTTCGTAAACTGACCGTGGAAGAGAACATCATGGCCATCCTCGAAACCATGAACCTCAGCCGGGCTGAAAGGAGGTCGAGACTCAAAGACCTGCTCGGCGACCTGAATATCGCTCACCTGGCATCAAACAAAGCTGACCGCCTTTCAGGAGGAGAACGCAGGCGCGTGGAAATCACCCGGGCACTGGTCACACAACCGGATTTCATTCTTCTCGACGAACCCTTTGCAGGGATCGATCCCATCGCAGTCCTTGAAATACAGGGGCTCATCCGGTCGCTTAAAGCCAGGGGAATCGGAGTGCTGATTTCCGACCACAATGTGAGGGAGACACTCAAAGTCTGCGACTGGGCCTATATACTTCACGAAGGAAAGATCCTGGAATCGGGTGACCCGATCACTATCGCGGGCAGCGACCTCGCCCGCCGGACCTACCTCGGGGATCATTTCAGCTTGTCTTAGACGGGAAGAAACCATGGCGGCACTCGAATTAAAACAACAACTCAAACTCACCCAGCAGCTGATCATGACTCCTCAGTTGCAGCAGGCCATCAAACTGCTCCAACTGTCTCGACTCGAACTTCTTGACACGATCCACCAGGAACTCGAAACGAATCCGCTGCTGGAGGAAACGGAGACTCAGGAAGAAACGGTGGAAGGCGACGAATCGGTGCCGGTTGAATCCGAGGCCGAAACGCCCTTCGAAGAAGTCCGCATCACTGAAAATGTCCGCGAGGATTTCGACTGGGAGTCCTACCTGGAGGAATACAACACGGGCACCCCGGTTCTCGTGGAAACGGATCCCAACAAGGAGTGGCCTTCGTATGACAACCGGCTTTCCGTAGCTGCAAGCCTCGAAGACCACCTGGTCTGGCAGTTGCGCTTTTCTGACCTGACGGACGAGGAAAAAAAGGTCGGAGTCCTGATTGTGGGCAACCTGAACAGGGACGGCTACCTCGACGCCACCATCGAGGAAATCGCGGAGATGGGCAAGGTCGATTCGGAGACGGTGGAGAAGGTGCTGTCGAGAATCCAGTCGTTCGATCCCGTGGGAGTGGGTGCGCGGAATCTTCAGGAATGCCTGCTGATCCAGGCCAGGAACCTGGACATTCAGGATGACCTGGTGGTGCGGATCGTGGAACATTACCTGCACTATCTCGAAACAAAGAACTACCAGGCCCTGGTTCGAGCCTTGAAGAGGTCGCCTGATGAAGTGAAGGCGGCGGTGGATATCATTCTGCATTTTGATCCACGACCGGGCAGCGCATTCAGCGAGGAGTCCGTGGAATATATCAGCCCGGACATCTATGTCATGAAAGTGGACGGTGAATACGTCATCCTACTCAACGAAGACGGTATGCCCAAACTCCGGGTCAGTTCCTACTACAAGCATGCATTGTGCGAAGACGCCGTTCTGCCCACTGAAGCCAGGGACTACATCCACGGCAAACTCAAGTCCGCCGCCTGGCTCATCAAGAGTATCCACCAGCGGCAGCGGACGCTGTACAGGGTGTCTCAGAGCATCGTCAAGCTGCAGTTGGACTTTTTCGAGAAGGGCGTCGCCTTTCTGAAGCCCATGGTCCTGAGAGATGTGGCCGAAGACGTTGGAATGCATGAATCGACGATAAGCCGGGTGACGGCGAACAAATACATGCATACGCCCCACGGGATTTTTGAGTTGAAATATTTCTTTAACAGTTCCATAAATAGCGTTTTGGGGGAAGCCGTAGCTTCGGAAAGTGTGAAGGAGCGCATCCGGCAGATCGTTCGAGATGAGGATCCTTCCAGGCCTTACAGTGACCAGGAAATCGTCGACGTACTCGAAAAGGAAAACATCAGCATTGCCCGGCGCACGGTGGCAAAATACCGTGAAATGCTGGGCATACTGCCGTCCAACAAACGCAGGAAGTCTTCCTGGGAAAGCTGAGGGGGGCGGTCTATCCATGAACCCCTCCCGCCGTAAACCTCAAACCGTGTCGACAACGGAGTATTGCAGCTATGCTGATCAACGTGACGTTCCGGCATATTGAACCTTCGATGCCGCTGAAAGCCTATGCTGAGGAAAAGATATCCCGGGTGAAGAAGTACCTCGAAGAGCCCGTGGAAGCTCATGTGGTCTTGAAAGTCGAAAAATTCCGGCACATCGCGGAAGTGTCCATAGACGCCAACGGTTTTCGAATCAACGGAACCGAAGAAACGGACGACATGTATTCGGCCATCGATCTGGTTGCCGATACGATCGAGGCCCAGGTCAAGAAAAGCAAGGAGAAGTTCCGCAGGCGCAAACCCGCCGTCGGGATCAAGGACTTCAGCCCTGCCGCTGGTTCCAGGGATTTGCACGACGACGAGGAAATGAGCGTCATAAGAACCGAGCAGGTCTACGCAAAGCCCATGGACATCGAAGAGGCCCTGATGCAGTTGAATCTCAACAGCGGTGAATTCATGGTCTTTACCAACCGGCACACAAATCGTATAAATGTCTTGTATCGCAGGAAGGACGGCCGAATCGGGCTTATCGAAACCATTGGATGAGCGGCGTTCGGTGTCGGACCCTGAAATGCGAATTTCCAGGTGGACTCGATGATTCCAGCGAGATCAACAGACGAACATGAGGTATGAATGAGAATCGCGGATATCCTTGCTCACGAATCGATCATTCCTGAACTCAAGGGAACGACCAAGAAGCAGGTGCTGGAAGAACTCATCGATGCGTTGCTCAAACACAAACCCCACATGAACCGCGAGCGACTCATGGGGGTATTGCTGGATCGAGAGCGCCTGGGAAGTACCGGCATAGGAGATGGGATCGCAATACCGCACGGAAAACTGAGAGACCTGGACCAGCTTGTCCTGTCTTTCGGACGGTCGACTCCTGGAGTCGACTTCGACTCCATGGACGGCAAGCCTGTGCACCTGTTCTTTCTCCTGGTGGCTCCCGAGACCTGTGCGGGAGTCCACCTGCGTGTCCTTGCAAAGATCGCAAGGCTTCTGAAAAACGGTTCCGTCCGCAAAAGACTTGGCAAGGTTACGAACACAGAAGAAATCTATGCCATCATTGAGCAGGAGGATGAAGACTTCTGAAACCGGATGCAGGCAGCCAATAGACGGGAAGTGAAGTTCGGCCGGGACCGCTTTCCTGTATTCCATCCCATCCCGGCGCACTGCGGTTAATGTTTGCCTTGTTTCTCCCGACGTAATAATAACCGTCTCTATAAGCTTCCTCTATAAACTATCCTTCTCTCTCACAGGGATCTGCGGCATGACGGGAAAACCTTACGTGGTTATCGTCTCCGGTCTTTCAGGCTCAGGCAAAAGTACGGCGATCAAGGCATTCGAGGATCTCGGCTACTTCTGCATCGACAACCTTCCCGTACCTCTTCTCCCTGATTTTCTGGCACTCTGTGAGCGGGATATGCCGGACATACAGAGGGTGGCACTGGGCATCGATATCAGAGAACGCAAGTTTCTCAAGGATTATGACAGGATCTTCAAGGATATCGAATCCGCCGGCTACAAACTGGATATTATTTTCCTCGAGGCGCCCATCGATATTCTTCAGCGCCGATACAGTCAGACTCGCCGAGTGCACCCCGTAGCCGCTTCCGAGTCCATCCTGGTAAATGCCATCCAGCACGAACGCGAACAACTGCGGGCTCTGCGCACCCGGGCAACCCGCATACTGGACACCGGCGATTTCAGTGTCCATCAACTGAAGGCTTATATCACTCGAACCTATTCCCTGGTAAATGAAAAGGAACTGCTGAGCATTCAACTGCTTTCCTTCGGATTCAAATACGGGTTGCCTTTCGAGGCGGACATGGTGATGGATGTGCGCTTTCTTCCCAATCCCTATTTCGTCGAGGACCTCAAGGACTATGACGGCAGCACCGAACAGGTGAGGGAATGGGTCCTCCAGTGGCCGGCAGCCACGAAATTCATAACCGAGTACAGCGGACTCGTCCTCAAGCTGATTCCCTGCTATATTAAGGAAGGGAAACGCTATCTCACGATTGCCATCGGATGTACGGGAGGCAAACATCGTTCGGTGGTCATAGCCGACAGGATCGCTTTCGTATTGAGAGAAAACCAGTACTTCGTGACCGAATTCCACCGGGATATCCATCTTGAATGAGAGGTACCGCATGTCCAGGGAAGACCGGAATGAGCTCATAGGAGTCGTCGCGGTTTCACACTGCAGGGTGGCCGATGAGATGCTGCAGGCCGCCGAACTCATAGTGGGCAAACTGGAGGCGTGCCGCGCGTTGAGCTTCAAACCGGATCAACCGGTGGAGGAGATGGTCAAGGCATTGAGAGATGCCATCCGGGAGGTGGACAAAGGTAAAGGGGTACTCATTCTCACCGACCTCTTCGGGGGAACTCCCGCCAATATCAGCCTGTCGTTCCTGGGTCCGAAGGTGGAAGTCGTGTGCGGGATGAATCTGCCCATGCTGATCAAACTCGCAGGCTGCCGGGCAGATCACACTCTCGTTGAGGCTGCCGCGCTGGTGAAGGAGTACGGACAGAGGCACATTTCCCTTGCCAGTGAAGTGCTTGCCCGGTCCGCGAGGACGCCATGAATCCGGTCTGTGGGGCGGGCATCGTGCCTTTGTGCATCGAGATGGTTCCCCTGTTGCCTGCCGATATCCCTTCCGTTATGGAAATCGAGAGGGACAGCCACCTGGAACCCTGGACCGAGGAGTCTTTCGCCCGGGAATTGAAAAAGCTGCATTCGCACATTCTGGCCGCCCGCGTTCGCGGAAGATGCCCGACCATTCCGGGGGGATCCACCAGGGTGGACTCGGAACACGGCGGATGGGTGGTCGGTTACCTGGTCTACTGGCGCGTGGCGGACGAAATACAGATTCTCAATATCGCCGTCCACAAGGCCTATCGCCGGCAGGGCATCGGCAGGGCGCTCCTGTGCCAGGCACTCAGGAGCGCCCTGGAAAGCGGTGCCGAATCGGCCGTTCTCGAGGTGAGGAGGAGCAACAACGCCGCAAGGGCACTTTATGAAAGCCTGGGTTTTCGACAGGTCGGCGAGCGCCCCGGCTATTACGGGATACTGAAGGAACCAGCGATTCTCATGGAACTGAACATCAGGGATCTCTTTCCTGCCTTGGCATGAAAATCGCGCACGATGGAAGATCCCGCCGCTGCCCGGCTTCCGTGGCGTGTGATCGCCATGAGGCAGCCGCGGCGCTTTGTATTCACAGGACCCGGTTCTGTTACTCCTCCTCAGTTCTGTGCGGCAATGACGGAGACCGGACTTCTCCTTTTGACAAGGATCGACGCTGATGCTTTACGGAATTGAATCCGATGCTCTAACCAAGAACATGGACATCACCAAGGTCGAGGTGGAGGTTCCACGCCTGTTCGAGATCCTTTCTGAAGCGGTGAAAGGTTACGCCGGGAAGGAACAGCAGGCACGGGAGCTCCTGCTCGAATATCATCATCGCTACAGGAACTGGACCTACGTCATACAGGAGACCAAGCGATACGCCATCTCCAACATGCGCCTCTACAAGAACCATCCTCTCAATGGAGGCGTGATCTACCTGCTTTCCCACATTCTCCTCGAAGCCCTCAGGCAGTCCGAACGGATCGAGGTCCAGAGTCCCGCGGCGGACCATCTGCTGGATTTCTGGCTCCGGATCGTCGACGAAATGCCCGACGAAATCGCGCGGCCCATGCCCCAAGGGATGACCACGGCCGATGTCGACGCCTCCTTCGAAGCCATCACCGGGTGCCACGAAGGCATATTGCGATCCCTGCTCCAACAGGTCGCCGAACTGGACGGCGCCTGTTTCGAGCATGTCATGCGCAGTTTTTATCAACCCAGGCGGCTTGCGGCTAAGCTTCTGCGAGTGTGGACGCGGTCCGAGTCGTTCCTGGAGCTTCGAAGCCTGCTGAGCCGCCTGCTCATGGAAACCTGCCGGTTCTGGCTGTCGAGGGAAGATCCCTGTGAGTGGCTTCTGCAGCAGGGGCAGAAGCCGTCGGATTCGGCGCCATGGATGGAGCTGTGTGCTCCTCTGGGGCATGCCCGCTACAAGGAATACCTGCGAATCCTCGACGGGGAAATCGTGCCCGAAAGCGATCACAAGATTGCCGTGGAAAGGCTGTGCTCCCTGCCCGACTTCCATGAGGTCGTGCGCACCTACTTCAAGCTGCCCGAAAAGCTGAAATGCTTCGAAGACTCGGCGCGCAACACCCACTACAGTATACTCATGCGCCTCAAAATCATGGAAGTGCGCGGCCTCGAGGGGATTCATGAAGAAACGCTGCGGGAAATCAACTTCGACATCGCCAAATGGCTCAAACAGGAACCGCGCGACACCCTCGAAAGTTTCCTGGAAAAGATCTTCGAGGTGCTCGGTGTCTGCTTCCGGAACTATCCCGAAGCCGCACTCCAGATCATTCGGACCATCGGCATGGAAGTAACCGACACGGGAGACCCGCACCTCATCGACTTCTTCCTCAAACACATCGTGCGAATGGGCTTTCAAACGCCTCAGCTGGGGGGGGTCAGCCGGCACTGGCAGGTCGAGGTAAACCCCGCACATCTGCCCAATGTCCGCATCTGGCTGGATATCATCAAGAAGAATCCCGAACGCACAAGGATGCTGCTCTCGGCTCTCATCGTGAATCTCTCCCTTGGCGGGATCTACATCAAGGATACCGACCTCTTTCAAAAGGACGTCAGCAGCCTACTCCACGCACCCATCCGGCCCGTGTACAACATGGTGAAGCAGCTGGCAAAGATCTTCCCCGTCTATTTCAACCAGATCGGTGCCGAAGGGCAGCTGAGAACCGTGTCCACGGATGTGGACGAACTGACGGGCAGAAGCGACAGGTTGATCCATTTCCTGCGCAAACAAAGCCACGTGGAAAGCAACAACGTCATCGTGTCCTTTATCCAGGCTATTATCGAATTCTGGCGCACCCTGGACAGGAGTAAACTCAAAGCACTCGTGCCCGCCGAGATCTATCCCGAAATCGTCTCCTCGGGCCCCCTGGTGGACGAGGTCCACGCGATCTTCAGCGCTGTGTTCGACAATAGGACCATCCACCATGTGCAGGACCTTCTGGACCTTTCGGAGGAGGAGACTCGCTCCCTCATCGATGGAGTCGATGGAGTATCGGAACGCGAAAAGCAGCGGGCCTTTCTCATCATCCAGCTCTACCAGCTGCTGCACGAAAAATACGCTTTGAGTTTCAAAGACATCCATGTTCACCTCCAGCGGGCGGCCAACCTGGGGCTTCCCGATCCAACCGCCCTGCTTCAGGCCCTCGACAGCCCCGACAACTACGTGAAACTCGATGCCATCCTGAACTACCTGCTGAACCTCAAGGAAGTCATCCTCACCCCAAGCGAGCTTCAGGTCCTCGAGAATATCTATTACAAAAGACACATCGCCGTTGACATTCCGTCCATGTACGGTTCCTATAATGAACCGAAATTCGATTCCCTCGGTCTCACTTTCCGCCTTGAAAACCTGGCCAATGTGCTTTTCGAGGAGCTTATCCTATCGTTCAACTTGAGTTTCATTACGCGGGCCACCTTTTTCCGGATTGCAAAGTTCCTCCCCCTTTTCATGAAAGCTCTCGCCATCGACGGGATCACCTCGAACCGGCTGGAACTCCAGAAGGAACTCTTCATGAAGGCCCTGGAGATCCCCCGCTTCACTCATTCCCAGTACATGGATCTTTTTCGTGGATTTTCCGAAGCCATCAAGCAGATCATCCAGACCCATTACCATTCCCTTCACGAAGAGAATCTTGAACTGATCATCAGGCAGCTGACGGGCCATCGACTTCTCTCGCGGTACCGGCGCGACAGGGAGGAGGAGACTCTTGCGGAGCGAAATCAGCGGGTGTCCGAAAGCTTCCTCAGGGATCTCATCGCGCGTACCTTCGGACTCCAGTACTTCGATCATTTCATCAGCAGCATCCTTACCACCCTGGCCACCCAGCGCGAGGAACTCAGCACGAACAAGCTCGATCTGCTGTTGAGCTACGACCCGGAAAAGACCATAACGTCAGTCTGTAATCCCAACCCCAGGACGTACGACCTCATCCATCTGGGCAACAAGGGATTCACCCTGGCGAAGCTGCACGACCTGGGTATCAACGTGCCCCCGGCCTTTGTCATCACGACGGAGTACTTCAGGTGCCGCAGTGTGATCGAGAGCTTCTCTCATTCCCGCGAGGACTTCCGGGAGCGGGTCATGACCCACGTGCATCACCTGGAACGAAAAACCGGCCGCAAATTCGGTGTGCCCGGCAACTCGCTCCTGCTGTCCGTTCGAAGCGGTTCGGCCGTGTCCATGCCGGGCATGATGAACACCTTCCTCAACGTGGGAATCAACGAGGAAATCGTCGAGGGGCTGATCCAGCAGACGGGGGAGGCCTGGTTCGCATGGGACAATTACAGGAGGTTCATCCAGTCCTGGGCCATGTCTTTCGATATACAGAGAGACGAATTCGACGCCATAATGAATATCCACAAGAAACGCTATGGGAGGCATGTGAAGAGGGAGTTCCTCCCGAAAGAGATCCGGGAACTGGCTCTCGCCTACAAGTCCGTACTCGAAAAGCACAAAGTGGACTTCTCGGATTCTCCGGAGGAGCAGTTGTTCACTGCGATTCGGCAGGTCATGGCATCCTGGTATTCACCCAAGGCCGTCACTTACAGGGAGATCATGGGGCTGTCCGAAAACTGGGGAACCGCCGTGACCATTCAAGCGATGGTGTTCGGCAACCTGGACACCCAGTCGGGGGCGGGAGTCATGTTCACCCATACACCCTGGACTTCCGAAGACCAGGTGGACCCCGTGGGCGACTTCACTCTGGGCAACCAGGGGGAGGACGTGGTCGGGGGTCTTGTGGAAACCCTGCCGCTTTCCGAAAAACAGCGCATGAGGGAGGGAGAACGCAAGGCCTTTTCCCTGGAAACCCTGTTCCCGAGGGTCTACCAGCGCCTGGTCGAAATAGCGAAGATCCTTGTCGAGGACCAGAACTGGGCTCCCCAGGAGGTTGAATTCACATTCCAGGGATCGAGGCCCGAAGGGGTCAACATCCTGCAGTCACGGAACATGGCTCCCCGAATCAAGCGGGTTTATCCTGTTTTCAAGCCTTCGGACAAACTGCATGCCGGGTATGTTGGCAACGGCATCGGGGTCAGTGGAGGCGCCCTGTCGGGTGCGGTGGCCTTTGACCTCGATTCCATTCAGCGGCTTCGCGAGGATCGCGTGGACAGGCCGATCATTCTCATCCGCTCAGACACGGTGCCTGATGATATACGCGAGATCTCCATTGCCGATGGCATTCTTACGGGGAAAGGGGGCGCGACGTCCCACGCCGCTATCGTCGCACACCGGCTGGGAAAGATCTGTGTCGTCGGATTCAGCAAGATGAAAGTCTGGGAAAGCGAAAAGAAGTGTGTTATCGACGGGCATGTGCTGCGTACGGGGGACATCATCGGCATAGACGGCCGAAGTGGAGCCATCTATGTAGGTGATCATGAAACCGAACAGGTGGACATGTCCGCCTGAATCCCAGGTCCTGAATGAAGAAACACTGTTCTCAAGGAGCGGCTGCAGTAGACGCTCGGGGCAGTCTTCCCGGGCAGGCTCGATGTTTTGACATCGAGGCAGTTGGTCCTTAGGTTCATAGTAAAAATTCTGGAGGAGAGCTTATGAGCAATCAAGAAACCATGGTGCCGATGAAACTCGGAATAAACGGTCTTGGACGGATCTCGAAGCTTTCCATCTGGCACCACGTCGAACGTCGCTATTTCTCCGAACTGGTCGTAAACATAGGACGCGAAGTAGGAACCCGTCTCGAGGACATCGCTCACTTTGTCGAAAAGGATTCGACTTACGGGACACTTCACACCTTTCTGCACGGCTGCCGGGCCGGCAGGGTGATCGAACAGCTGAACGAAAAAGAAGGGAGCATGGTGATCAACGGAGTGAAAACCACCTTCCTTCGCAAGGCCAGAAATCCTTCGGCCATCGGCTGGCGGGATCATGGAGTGGAAATCGTTGTGGATGCGACGGGCGCTTTTGTGGATCCCACTGTTCCCCCTGACGATTCCAGGGGTTCGTGTCGGGGGCACCTGGTTGCGGGAGCCAAGAAAGTCATTGTTTCGGCGCCCTTCAAGATCAAGGACAAGAGCAGGGAGATGCCGGCGGATGCGGTTACCACGGTCATGGGCATAAACGATACGGATTACGACCCCAAGAAGCACCTGATCGTATCCAATGCCTCGTGCACCACCACATGTCTTTCGTACATGGTCAAACCGCTCCTGGATTACTTTGGGGCCAGGAGGATCCTGTCGGCGTCCATGACAACCGTGCATGCCGCCACGAGCTCGCAGCAGGTGCTCGACCGGGCTCCCAAGTCCAATGCCACCGATCTGCGTAAGAACCGTTCCGTGTTCAACAACATCATCCTTACCAGCACCGGGGCTGCCAAGGCTCTTGGGCTCGTTATACCCGAAATGAAACGCATCGGGTTCATCGCCGAATCGGTGCGTGTTCCCGTGACCACCGGCTCTCTCATCATCCTCGTCATGATGATCCAGGACGAGAGCATGAGAAATCCGATCAATCGACAGAAAATCAATAATATATACAAAGAAGCCGTAATGCATTACCCGGAAGGATACCTGGTCTATTCCGAGGAACAGAATGTTTCGTCGGACATTGTGGGATTGCCTCGAGCGGCGGCGGTGATCGAGGGCCACGAAAACCATACCCGCACATCAGCGGTGCGCATTGACATGCAGCGCGTTCTGAGCGCCTGCGAGTACTTGAGTTCTCTCGGGAGCGGCAATCCGTCGGTGAACCTGGACATCTCCCAGATCGAAAAAACCGCGGGAGGGCAACTCAGCGCTTCCCAGCAGGAAAAAATACTCGAAGTGCCGGTTACTCAGGCAGTGATATACGGATGGTACGACAACGAACTGGGCAGCTATACAAACATGCTCGGAGACCGCACGGTAAGCATTGCCGGGCTTCTCTGATCTGTCGCTGTCCGCTCCCGGTTCGATCAGATGGAATGAACATTTCAGCCTCAGGGCACAACGGACCCGAAAGGGCAAGGAGGTCAGGCAATGGCAAATCGCGTGGCTATCAACGGCTTTGGGCGCATCGGGCGCACCATCTTCAAGGCTCTCCTGGATCAGAAGGCTCCTCTCGAACTTGTCGCAATCAATGACCTTGCAGCTCCAGCCGAACTCGCCTATCTCCTGAAGTACGACTCCGTCCATGGCGTGTGGCCTCGCGAGGTCTCCGCCACGGAAGATCAGTTGATCGTCGACGGCAAGAGCTACAAATGCCTGAAGGTCACCGACCCGGAACAGTCGCCCTGGCACGAGATGAACGTGGACGTCGTTCTGGAAGGCACAGGCCGGTATGCCGACCGGGACGGATGCCGCAAGCACATCAACGCCGGAGCACGCAAGGTCATTCTTACCGCCCCGGGCAAAGGCATGGACGCCACGTTCGTGATCGGGGTGAACGAGGATTCCTACGATCCGTCAAAACACCACATCATCTCCAACGCATCCTGCACCACCAACTGCCTGGCTCCCATCGCCTCGCTTCTGCACGACCGCTTCGTCGTGGAACACGGCCTCATGACCACCATCCATGCGTATACCATGGATCAGCGCCTGCAGGATTCTCTGCACAAGGACCGGCGCAGATCCCGAGCCGCAGCGGTGTCCATGATCCCCACCACGACCGGAGCCGCACGCGCCGTTGCCGAAGTCATTCCCGAACTCAAGGGAAAACTCGACGGCATGGCCATCCGGGTGCCCACTCCGAACGTCTCGCTCGTGGACCTGGTCTGCCGGGTAGGCCGCGATGTAACTCGCGATGAAGTCAACGAAGTCTTCAAACAGGCCGCCGAAGGTCCGCTCAAGGGAATACTCCGGTACGTCGACGAAGAACTCGTTTCCATAGACTTCAACCATACGTCCTATTCATCCAACGTCGATGCCAACCTCACCAGTGTGATGCAGGGCCGCATGGTAAAAGTGCTGAGCTGGTACGACAATGAATACGGCTACTCTTGCAGACTCGTGGATCTGGCCGCCCTGGTCGCCAGGTCTCTCGATTAGAAGCTTCAGGGCGGAGCCCCCGTTCTCCGCCCTTCCCCAAATTCTGGATACCCCCCTCGGCACGGCATTGCCACCCGGTGCCCTCGGCGACACCGTGCAAAAGGTGACCTGCAGAGTGCTTCGAGGTGGAAGAGGAGAGGAGCGCTTCCGATGAAAACCCTGGACAATGTGGACCTTGCAGGCAAGCGGGTATTCATGCGAGTGGATTTTAACGTGCCGCTGGACAGGGAGCGCCGGGTGGCGGACGATCTGAGAATCCAGGCGGTTTTGCCGAGTATCCGTAAGGTAATCGACAGCGGCGGCAGGCTCATCCTGGCATCCCACCTGGGAAGGCCCAAGGGGAAGGCATCCGTGGAGTTTTCCCTGACACCCGTCGGTGAATACCTGGCAACACTCGTTGAACGCCCTGTCGGCCTGGCTCCCGATTGTGTGGGCCAGGAGGTGTCTGCGCTGGTTTCAGCCATGAAAGATGGTGATATCCTGCTTCTCGAAAACCTGCGATTCCATGCCGGGGAGGAAAAGAACGACGACGAGTTCTCAAGACAGCTGGCATCCCTGGCCGATGTGTACGTCAACGACGCCTTCGCCGTTTCTCACCGCGCTCACGCATCCGTGCATGGAATCACCCGGTATGTGGAAGTCTGCGCGGCCGGATACCAGCTTGAAAAGGAAATCGAGTACTTCAGGCGGGTGATGGAGCAACCCGCAAGGCCTCTGGCCATGGTGATCGGAGGAGCCAAGGTTTCCACGAAGATCGGCATACTCGACAACCTGATCTCGAAGGCCGATTATCTTCTCATCGGCGGCGCCATGGCCAACACCTTCTTCAAGGCACAGGGCAAACAGGTCGGCAAATCCCTGGTGGAAGACGACCAGATTGAAACCGCAGCGCGCCTGATCGACGCGGCGACAAAGAAAGGGGTCAAGGTCTACCTGCCTGTTGACGCCGTCGTTTCGGCTCACCCGGAAAGCTGCGGAGACATTCAGCAGGTGCCGGTGGAGAGAGTGCCCGCGGACACTCAGATTCTCGATGTCGGATCAGGAACCCTGGAAGTCTTCAAATCCGTTCTCAGGAACTGCAAAACCATCGTCTGGAACGGTCCGCTCGGCCTGTTCGAAACCCCGCCGTTTCACAAGGGGACCTATGCCCTGGCGGAATTCCTCGGAGACCTCGACGCCGTCACGGTGGTCGGCGGCGGGGATTCGGCGGCCGCGGTGAGAAGAGCCGGCATGGAGCACAGGGTAAGCTACGTCTCCACGGGCGGTGGAGCATTCCTGGAAATGCTCGAAGGAAGAGAACTGCCCGGTATCAAAGCCCTTGAAGAATGTTGCCGCAGGGTGTAACAGAGAAGAGGTAACCCGCTGCTCCTTGTGGACATAAGACACCGGCGAACCTGGAGCGCGGGATGATGACGATGTTTCCCCTTTGCAGAGTGCTCGACAAAGGTTAAGAGAGGGGTCATGGAAAACAGACTGCCGCTCATTGCGGCCAACTGGAAGATGCACAAGACGATCGGTGAGGCGGTCTCTTTCACTGAAGACCTGCAGAAAGAAACGGCGCCATCCGTGGACCGCGAGGTGGTGATTGCTCCCCCCTTTACCGCCCTCGACGCAGTGCGCAGGACCATCAGCCGCCCGGACTTCAAGCTTGCGGCTCAGAATTGCCACTGCGAGGAACAAGGAGCCTTCACCGGGGAGATCTCTGCGGTTATGCTTAAAGATGCGGGCTGTGATTACGCCATCATCGGCCACTCGGAACGGCGGCATCTTTTCGGAGAAACGGACGACATGGTGCACAGAAAACTGGTCGCCGTATTCAGGCACGGGATGGTGCCCATACTCTGCGTGGGGGAGACCCTTGAACAGCGGGAAGACGGCAGCACATTCAAGGTCGTGGACGCACAGGTGCAGCAGGCCGTGCTGGGATTGAACCCGCAGGAAGCCAGGCTGCTGGTGATCGCCTACGAACCCGTCTGGGCCATCGGAACAGGCAAGACCGCAACCCCCGGCCAGGCTCAGGAAGTGCACGCATTCATTAGAGAACGCTACGGAGCCCTGTGCGACAAAAGTGTTGCAAACGCTACGAGAATATTGTATGGAGGCTCCGTTAAACCGGACAATGTGGATTCCCTGATGGATCAGCCCGATATCGACGGGCTGCTTGTGGGTGGAGCCAGCCTCGAAGTGAATTCCTTCAAGCGGATTGTCCAATTCAAAACTACGAAGAAATGAGCTGATTCATGTACAGTGTACTGATTGTTTTTCACGTGATCGCATGCTTTGCGCTGATCCTGATCGTTCTGCTCCAAACGGGGCGTGGCGCAGAGATGGGTGCGGCCTTCGGAGGTGCATCCCAGACCCTCTTCGGAGGATCCGGAGGGACCACGTTCCTGGGCAAGATGACTACGGCCGCCGCGGTGTTGTTCATGCTCACCTGCCTGATCCTCTCCTACCTGTCCGCAGCTCCGTCGACCAAGTCGATCATGGAGGACGTGCCCCCCGTCGAAAAGCCGGCCGGTCCGCTGCTTCCCGACGCCAAGCCGGTACCCGACCAGCCGGCGTCGAGCCAGGCGGTTCCCAGCCCGGCGGAAACGGCTTCGCCTCCTTCCGATGCGGCTTCCAGGGCCCAGGAAGGAGCCGCGAATCCCGCTCCGGCCCAGACCGCCGAAGACGAAAAGAAGGCGGCTCCCGCCGCCAAGTCCCAGCAAAAGCAGGCGGACAAACCTGCCGCGGGCAAGAAGCCCTAGGTTCCTGGCGGAAGACGTATTCACAATGCCCACACAAGGCCTTTCGAGGCCACAAAGGGCTTGTGTTTTGCAAGTATGTTGGTATAATGGAAAGTCATTGCCGAAGTGGTGGAACTTGGTAGACACGCCATCTTGAGGGGGTGGTGGGGAGACCCGTGCCGGTTCGAGTCCGGCCTTCGGCACCAACTTCCTGACGCTTGTCCGCTCCAAGAACTTGTTCAACCAAACGAGAGGGGAAGTCGGGTTTGCCTTGAGGTTTTCCTTTCATAGGCTTCAAATTGGAGCGGTTTGGCCCTTTTCTCTGCCCAGCGGCTGAGGGAAGGGTTGCTTATTTTCTATCTCGGGTCATCAGGTAACTTTTAAGTAGGAAGAGACTACATGAGAGACAAAGAAGACCAACCTCCCAGTAGGGGCGATTCGCAAACTAGTTTGTGGAAGTTGCGCCCGTGATACGATAATCCAAGGTTTTCCTTCCCCCCTGTCGCCTCACCCGACCGCTTCTTCCACGACTTTCTTATCCGTGGTGAAAGTGGAAGGCAAGAGGCAGTCTGACTTCTATCCTGAAACAATCCGGCAGAGGCCATCCCTCCCCCTTCCATGCGAAATGATGGATTCATCACTTCGCATTCTAATGGAAACTATTCCGCGACCGAGGGTTGTCTTATTTAGACGACTGCTCATGCCTTGTCTGAATGGGAGGAAGCCTCATGCTCGATGGATTACTCAATCAGTTCTCCAGGCGTTCCACTGCAAGATCCTTCAATCTAGGGAGATTACAGGAAGCGAGCGAGTTCGAGCGTCGCTTGATGGATCTTTGCTCCCTCACGGCCCAGGACGCGCTCAAGGCGCTTGAAACCGGTCCGCGGGGCTTGAGCTCGCAGGAGGCCGAGCGCCGCTTGGAAGAATTTGGTCCAAACGAACTGGCGCAAGCCAGACGCCTGGGCTTTTGGGGCGATATCTTCGAGCGGTGCAAGAGCCCACTGGTGATTCAATTGCTCATAATCGCCCTTGTCTCCGGGTTCATCGGTGAGATCAAGTCAACGTTTATCGTCAGTGCCATGGTGGTCTTGAGTGTAGGGCTTTCCTACATCCTGGATCGACGATCGAGAAATACCGTCGATTCCCTTGGAAAGCGCGTTCAGTCACGTACCCTGGTCCTGCGGGATGGCAAGGAGACGGAGGTAAGGGTATCGGAGGTCGTGCCCGGCGACGTTGTCATCCTGCATGCCGGATCGATCGTTCCGGCCGATTTGCGCCTTCTTACAGCGAAGGACTTTTTCGTAAGCCAGTCTGTTCTCTCCGGTGAGTCAATCGCTGTCGAAAAAGGCGCCAATGGGTCTGGTGGCCACACAGCGGCATTGGAACTGCCTAATGCCTGTTTTTTCGGCAGCAGTGTTACGAGCGGTACGGCGCGCGGAGTCGTGGTGAATACAGGGACGAGGACCATGTTCGGCTCTATATCCCAGCGCCTCACCGAGCGCCGTGAAGAAACCAGCTTCGACATAGGTGTCCGCTCTTTCACCTGGCTCATGATCCGGTTCATGGTGGTCATGGTTTGTGCGGTGTTCTTTATTGTGGGTATGACCAAGGGCAACTGGGTGGAGGCGCTTCTTTTTGGTCTTTCAATTGCCGTGGGTCTTACCCCTGAGATGCTGCCCATGATCGTGACCGTAAACCTTGCGAAGGGGGCGCTCACCATGGCCAGAAAGAAGGTCATCGTGAAACGCCTTCCATCCATCCAGAACTTCGGCGCTATAGATGTTCTGTGTACGGATAAGACAGGGACCCTCACACAGGATAAGGTTGTTCTGAAGCGGCACGTGGATATCACCGGGAATGTGAGCGAAGACGTTTTAAATTATGCCTATCTCAATAGCTATTACCAGACCGGTTTGCGCAGTCTGATCGACCGGGCGATACTCGAGCATAGCGATCTCGATGTGGAGGAGAATTGCGCCCTGGTAGACGAACTGCCCTTCGATTTTCAGCGCCGCCGCATGTCGGTGGTGGTCGATTACGAGGGCGATCACGTCCTCATTTGCAAGGGGGCGGTGGAAGAGATTTACACCATCTGCAGTCAGTATCAGATCGGCGATGAGGTCTATCCCCTGATCGACATGATACGAGAGGATCTATTCGAAGAAGTAGAACGTCTCAACAGGGACGGCTACCGCGTGCTGGGTATCGCCTACCGCGAATTTCCAAGGGAAAGGAGTACCTATACCGTTGCCGATGAGCAGGGGCTGATTCTTCTGGGCTATATCGCTTTCTTCGATCCGCCCAAGGACTCGGCCGCCGAGGCTGTCAAGCTGTTGAAGGAGACCGGTGTCGAGATCAAGGTTGTAACCGGAGATAACGACTTGGTCGCAAGAAAGGTCTGCCGGGACGTAGGGCTTACGGTGCAACGCCTTGTCTCTGGTACGGAGCTCTCTCTGCTCTCCAAGGACGAGTTTTCCCGGATCGTACGGGAGGCGGATGTTTTCGTCAAGATTACCCCGGTCCAAAAAGAACAGATAGTGCGGGAACTGCGCGAGAGCGGCCATGTGGTAGGGTTCATGGGAGACGGCGTGAACGATGCCCCAGCCCTCAAAGCAGCCGATGTGGGCATTTCGGTGGACTCGGCCGTTGACGTTGCCAAGGAGGCCGCAGATATCGTGCTTCTGGAGAAAAACCTTCTGGTGCTCGAAGAAGGAATCATCGAGGGAAGAAAGGTCTTTGCAAACATCGTCAAATACATCCGCATGGGCGCAAGCTCGAACTTCGGAAACATGTTCAGCGTTGTGGGAGCAAGCTATCTTTTTCCGTTTCTGCCAATGCTTCCCGTGCAGGTTCTGACGAACAACCTTCTCTATGATCTCTCCCAGACCGGTATCCCCACGGATAACGTCGATAGGGAGCAGATCGCAAAGCCTCTCAAGTGGCACATCGGAAACGTCAAGCGGTTCATGGTTTTCATCGGCCCGGTGAGCTCCATTTTCGACTATGCAACCTATGCCTTGATGTGGTTCTTTTTCCGTTGCAGCGCCTTCAGTGATCCCGCTACGGGACCTCAGCAAAAAGAGGCGCTCGCGAGCCTTTTTCAGACCGGGTGGTTTGTGGAATCACTTCTAACCCAGACACTCATCGTCCACATCATAAGGACCAGGCGAATACCATTCTTTGGAAGCTGCGCATCGTTGCACATGACGCTTACCACCCTCACCATCATGGCTGTTGGTGCATGGCTGCCGTATTCACCCTTTGCGAAATCGCTCGGCATGGTCCCGTTGCCCCTCGTCTACTGGATCTGGATCGCGGCCTTTCTCTTTACATACGCAATCCTCACGCACATCGTGAAGACATGGTTTTTTAACCGTTATGGAGGTGATTGATCATGGATGCCTTGCTCGATGCACTGCAGGAAGGCAGACTCATTGAGCTGCCCGATGACAATAAGGAAGACGCTCTCCAGTTCCTGGCCCACGTGATGGAAGCTATTCCATCGCTTCCTGCCGGAACGGATGTGGTGGGGCTCATCATGGCCAGAGAACGCTCAGCCAATTCAACACTCGGCAAGGGTTGGGCCTGTCCGCACGCGCGGGTGCCGTTTGAAGAAGACCTTCTCTGTGTTGTTGGATGGAGTCCTCAGGGAATAGATTACGGTGCTCCGGATGGGATTCGAGTATCGATCATCGTCATGTATCTCGTGCCGGAAAACCAGAGAAATCATTTCCTTCGGGAAGCATCCATGTTGGCCAAGGCCCTGATGGCTTATCCCGAGCCTCAGAAACTGAGCCTGGCCAACGACCTCAACGAGGTACGAGAACACCTGCTCGATCTCATCAGCTCCAGTAAAAAGACGGCCGGTCCCGATACACGGGCACGCATGATTCAATTGCAGGCAAGACAGGCCGCTGTGGCAACCCAGCAATATGATATGGCAAACCTTGTGGTTGAACCGGTGAGCATAATTTCCGGACCGAATTTCAGGCATGTCGTGCTGGGTCAGGATCGCCACCTGGTGGAATATCTCGATTCGGCTTCCGGGTTGATAGAGAGGCTTGCCGTCGATGGAATCTTCCAGAACGGTGGATGGAGAATTATCAAGAGAGGAGAAATCACCTATCAGGCAGACCGCATTTTGTATGACTGCCTGGCGATAAGAACAAGGTCCGACAATCCCGGGGCTGGAAGATGATGCCAAACCTTGGCAGGCGCACTTCACGGAAAGGCTCTTATACTAAGTTGCGTTCATATTAATGCTAACGATCGATGGAAATGCGGTCAGGGCCCGCACCATTGCCGGGTCATTTTCGAGAGCAAAGAGAGCTTTGACCCATTGGTCTTCCACCCCATCCATGCTTTCAAATGCCTCGTTTCCGAACCAGTTCTCACGGATGCTCTCCCATATGTGCTCGACCGGGTTGAGTT
>JABUEY010000215.1 GCA_013314815.1 Syntrophobacteraceae bacterium | reverse complement strand
GAGAAGCTCCGCCACGTCCTTTTCTGATGCGATCTTTTCGCCCGGCTTGCATTCCATCATTTGCGCTCCCCTTATTGAGGTTTATTGCGCTAAGATAGTCAATGGGCACAGGCCGGTCAAGAAAGACAGCGGTCCCGGGTGAAGGCGCGGCGGGTGACAAAGGATGGCTCCCGAAAAAACCCGTATATGCTGCCGGTGTGCGCCTGACGGGGGGCTTGCGCTGATGTTCGCCATGCCCGTTGACAGGATGGTGAATAAGGCGGTACTTAAAACTCTGTCTTTCGGATCTGAAGCCCTGTCGTCCCGTGCCCTTCCGTCGGCGGGGCAAGCACGAGATCGCCGGTATCGTGCCGGCGGCAAATACTCCGATACCTGTATACTTTCCGGGGAGTGCCCTGAGTGCCGTTGATGGACCAGTCCATTGAATATCTGCTGCCGTTCCTGCCGTTTCTTTCGGGCTTACTGGCGGGAGGATTGTTCGTATGGGCCTTTTCCAGGATGAAGATCAAGCGGGTGATCGATCGAGCATGCGGCGAAATGGAACTTGTAAAGTCCACCGCCGAATTGAAACTTGCCGCCGGGGACGAGCGGATCCAGGCACTGACGGAGTCTCTCCACCATGCCGATTCTGAACTCTCTCGAATCCGGGACGAACTTCGATCCGAATCGGAGAAGCGTGCGGCTGCTGAAGAGAAAACCAACAGGATCGAGGAACTCGTTTCGACCCGGGAGAGGCTGGAAAAGCATGTCATGGTTCTCCGGGAGGAGAACACGGAGTTGAAGGCGCGGCTTTCCGAGACGGAAACGAGGATGGTCGAGGAGCGGAAAGCGGCCCGGGAAAGGCTGGTACTGCTCGAAGATGCGAAGAATCGACTTTCCGATGCGTTCAAGGCTCTTTCCGCCGAGGCTTTGAAGAGCAATAACCGGTCCTTCCTCGATCTTGCGGCCGCCACGCTGGAAAAGTTCCAGGAAGGCGCACGGGTGGACCTGGAAACCCGACAGAAAGCGATAGGGGAACTGGTGATGCCCATCAGGGATTCCCTGGAGCGGGTGGATCAGAAGATCGGGGAAATCGAAAAGGCGCGGGCCTCGGCTTTTGCAGGCATCACCGAGCAGATGCGAAGCATTTCCCAGACCCAGGGTCTGCTTCACCGGGAGACGTCTCAACTTGTGCAGGCCTTGAAGACTCCCTCCGTGCGCGGCCGATGGGGAGAAATCCAACTCCGGCGCGTGGTGGAGATTGCGGGCATGGTGGAATACTGTGATTTCGTTCAGCAGGAGTCCGTCGGGTCGGAGCAGGGCAGCTTGAGACCGGACATGGTCATCCGGCTCCCCAATGAAAGGGTGGTGGTTGTGGATTCCAAGGCGCCCCTCCAGGCTTACCTCGAAGCCCTGGAAAGCACGGATGAAGTTTCGAGGATATCCAGGCTGAAGGACCATGCGCGCCACATCCGCACCCACCTGTCACAGTTGAGCAACAAATCCTACTGGGACCAGTTCCCGACGGCACCCGAATTCGCAGTCCTGTTTCTGCCGGGGGAAACCTTCTTCGGCGCGGCACTCGAACAGGACCCATCCCTTATTGAATTCGGTGTTGAACGGGGTGTCATCCTGGCCACCCCGACGACGCTCATTGCCCTGCTAAGAGCCGTCGCGCACGGATGGAGGCAGGAAAAGATCACGGAAAACGCCCTGGCCGTCAGTGAACTGGGCAGGACTCTCTACGAAAGGGTTCGTTCTCTCACCACCCACTTCGTGGATATGAAGAAGGGCCTCGATCGAGCCGTGGAAGCCTTCAACAAGGCGGTGGGATCCTACGAGGGAAGGGTGCTGGTTGCTGCTCGCAGATTCAGAGAACTGGGTGTCTTGAAGGGCAGTGAGATCGAAAGAATCGAACCTGTCGAGAGAGTGGTCAGGAATGTCCGGGACGGCGATGCGCCGGATGCCGGGGATGAACAGCTGCGGTACGCGAAACCGTGGGAAGAATAGATGCTTGACGTAGAGCCGGTTTGAGAGGTCCGTCGTCTTCCCGGGGCGGAGGATCACGAAGGCAATGGGCGGAGGGTGCCGGTCGGAACAGGGCGGTCTGAATTTGCTGGTGGACACCCTTTACATTTCGGGTCGAGCTGTGGTACTAAGTTTGCTGCTTTGGAGAGCAGGGCGACGAGCGTTCGGGCCGGCTCGGTTGAGCCGGCCTTTGTTCGGTGAGGGGTCCTGTTCAGGCATGGAACTGAGATGGCGGACGAGCGTCCGGTTCCGGATTGCACGTAAAGCCAAAGCCCAGGGCTTGAACCCGCCACCTCGGACAACCCGGAAGGAATTTGCTGGAATCCTGTATTGGGTGGGTGCCTCTAGGACATGAACTTCTTCTTGAGGTCGTCCCAGGGGGCGAAGAGCGCAACGAGAATTGCGGAGACAACGTACACGGCCACCAGTGACGCCGGAAAGGTAAGGTAGAACAAAGCATAAACGGGAAAAAGCGCTGCCAGTGACAGCGCGAGCTTAACTCCGATTTCTATCCATTTGCCGTTTTGATCCTGTTTTTCATTCATCGACCCGCTCCGTTTCCAAAATCACAAGGTTTTTGATTTTTTGTTCGCCTCGGTGAGATCAACTGACATGCAGTGTTTTGTTCATATCCAGTTTTCAGTTTAGGTGACCTGACGTTTTTTGGCAAGCACAATAAGGCGGGAATGATTTTCTTTTCACGATGGAAGAGAAGGGGTTGACGCTGTCGGAAGAAATCCATTAAATGCGACGAGCAGGGATTACCTAGAGATATTTCCATCTTTTTGTTGCGTGGCGGGGGCTCTTTGTGTATATATGCACGCGACATATTGTTGATCTGTTTTGCAATGTTTGTGCCATAGTGAGAATGCACGGAATACTGGAGATTGTGCCCAAGCGCTGGTGGGGTTTTCGATATATTTCTTAATCAGCCTAGGAGGATAAGCATGGCAAAAGCAGTAACACAAAGCATTCTGGTAGTGGGGGCCGGCATGAGCGGTCTGACCGCTGCCATCGAGGCGGCAGAGGCCGGCCACGAAGTCTACCTCGTGGAAAAGAATCCGTACCTGGGGGGGCGAGTGGCTCAGCTTCATCAGTACTTTCCTAAGTTGTGTCCTCCCTACTGCGGCCTGGAAATCAACTTCCGCCGCATCAAGAACAATCCCAGGATCCGGTTTTTCACCATGGCCGAGGTCGAGAAGATTTCGGGGGAGGAGGGCAACTGGGATGTTTCCATCAAGTTGAATCCCCGGTATGTCAATGAAAAGTGCACCGGCTGCAGCAAGTGTGCGGAAGCTTGTTCCATGGAGATCGACAATCCCTTCAATTACGGCATGGACAAGATCAAGGCGGCCTATCTGCCCCATGACATGGCTTTTCCCATGCGCTACGTTCTTGACCCCGCCCTGGTCAAGAGTGCGGAAGCGGCGAAGGTGAAGGAGGCATGTCCTTACGATGCCATCGAACTGGACATGGAAGCCAGGGTGGTGGATCTCAAAGTGGGAGCCATCGTATGGTCGACCGGCTGGAAGCCTTATGACGCAGCCAAGTTGGAGACTCTGGGTTTCAAGAAGTATCCCAATGTCATAACCAACGTAATGATGGAGCGGCTGGCGTCTTACGGTGGGCCCACCCAGGGAAGAATCGTCCGGCCCTCCGACGGCAGGGAACCGCAGACGGTTGCCTTCATCCAGTGTGCGGGTTCCCGTGACGAGAATCACCTGCCTTTTTGTTCATCCATCTGCTGCATGGCGTCCATGAAGCAGGCAACATATGTGCGGGAGCAGTATCCCGAATCCAGGGTCTACATCTTCTTCATCGACATTCGTGCAACGGACAGGCTCGAGGACTTCTTCCGGAAGGTCAAGGAAGATGAAAACGTGGTTTTCTTCAAGGGCAAGGTGGCCAAGATAGAAGAAGACGCGGAAAAGAACCTCGTCCTGAGCGTGGAAGAGACCACAGCAGGGTCTTTGCACGAGATAAAGGTGGACATGGCGGTGCTTGCCACGGGCATGCAGC
>JABUEY010000025.1 GCA_013314815.1 Syntrophobacteraceae bacterium | reverse complement strand
TCACTCCGGCCCGGATGGTCGACCCGTCCTCGATGAGCCTGGCCACGTGCTTTCCGATATCCAGGGCAACGGGATTCATGAGAGGGAGCCCCACCTCGAGAAGCGGCTCCTCCCATTCAACAATGGCGTCGATGTCGCGAATGTGGATGAAAGAATCACCGAGGGTCATCGGCATCTGGGGATTCACCTGAGCAATGACGTGCTTTGCACTCTGAGCCGCGGCCTTTACAATGTCGACGGCGATGCCGTAACTGCAGAACCCGTGCTTGTCGGGCGGGGAGACCTGGATGAGTGCAACATCGATGGGCATGGCTCCGTCACGGAAGAGCGCAGGGATGTCTCCGAGGTTGATGGGAGTATAGTCCGCCCGACCCTCCGCGACGGCTTCACGGCTTGCCGCGGCCACAAAGAACGATTTGAGGCGGCACTTGTCGAAGCCTTCTTCGGTGTACCTCGTTTTGCCGACACTGAGGATGTGAAGGATTTCGAGATCGGCGAGCCCTGGAATGGCTTCTTC
The DNA here is from genome assembly GCA_013314815.1 of Syntrophobacteraceae bacterium. Lineage (GTDB taxonomy): Bacteria > Desulfobacterota > Syntrophobacteria > Syntrophobacterales > Syntrophobacteraceae > JABUEY01. The sequence continues at coordinate 36,486 of JABUEY010000025.1, read as the reverse complement.
GAGAGCCTGTGCAAGGTGTTGAGGCTCACTGCAGCCTGATCCGATGAACACGCGATTTCCCCGACGGATGGCCTGCAGGGCTCGTTCCGCGGTGGTTGTCTTCTCCCGGTAGAGGGACTGCCATTCACGAGCCGACGCGAGTGAAGCGCCGGATTTCATACGAATTACATCTTCTTTAGGCAGTTCAGACATCGAGTTTTCCTGGTAATAGCCACGACTTCAGGGTTTGCGCATCGAGGCGACCTGGCGCAGACACAGGTAGAGAAGGCCGGACCCGGCGATCATGGTCAGGCACAAAACCTGTCCCATGGTGAACAGTCCGAACAAAAACCCGATGTGCGGATCCGGTTCCCGGAAAAATTCCAGGAAGAAGCGAATGATTCCGTAGAACAGCATGAAAAACACCAGCATCGTTCCGTCCTGGAATGGCCTTTGACGAAGTGTCCATAAAAGGATAAAAAGTACGAGACCTTCCCCGGCGGCTTCGTAGAGTTGAGACGGATGACGGGGCACCGGACCTCCGGTGGGGAAGATCATGGCCCACGGCACATTGGATGGGCGCCCGAGGAGTTCGGCATTGATGAAATTGCCGATCCGGCCGAGCCCGAGGCCGATGGGTACCGTGACGGCCGTGCTGTCCGCCACGGCCAGGAAAGGGAGCTTTCGTCGGCGGGAGAACAGCAGGCCGGCGATGACCGCGCCGATGAGTCCTCCGTGAAAAGACATTCCTCCACGCCAGGTTGCTATGATTTCCAGCGGATTTTTCAGGTACTCGCCGAGGGCTCCATACTGGTAGAAAAGGACGTATCCCAGGCGGGCTCCGACAATCAGTCCGATGGCCAGGTAGAAGACGAGGTCCTGGGCCGTCGTGCCCGTGAGGCCGATTTCACGGGATCGTTCCTGCTTCTGGATGAGGAAATAGGATGCAACAAACCCCAGCACGTACATGACCCCGTACCACCGAATGTGCACGGGCCCGATGACGAGGAGGTCGGGATTGATGTTCGGGTAAGGAATCATAAGAATTCAAGCCTCTTTCACGGTCCACAAAAAGCTAACATAGCGCATGGAAGGGGTCAATTCCCACGGAGAGGAGAAATCGGACATGATGCATCATGACCACGATCATGAGAGCGCTTCCCACAGGGATGAACTCAGTGTATCCGACGCATACAAACTGGTGAAAATGGTGGAGCACTGGATTCGCCACAACGAAGATCACGAGCGCTCATACAGGGATTGGGCCGAACGGGCGCGCGAAATGGGACAGGAGCAAGTCTATACGATTTTGCTGGAAGTGGCCAGAGAAAGTCAGGTCCAAAACCTGCATCTTCAGAAAGTTTTGAAGGCTCTCGGGTCGATGCGGAACGTTGACAAGACACCACGTTGACAGCCCTTGAGGGGTGTGACATAGTGCCGCACGTATGGTGATTTTGTTCGGGAAAAGGTCATACGGCCCCGCCTGAAACGCGGGCGGAAAGCCGCAGGAGGGATGCTTTTCTCCGAACAGGCGCAGTGGGTTATCAGGCGAAAGAGCGGGAGATTCGAGGACTTCATGCCGGTTTTTCATGGATGCTGGATACAGGGGGAGGAAAGAAAGGGGGGCGGTTGCCATCCCTTGATCGACCCTGCAACCGAAGAGGTTTTCGCATACGTTTCAGCCGCGGAAAGCGGCTTGGTCAATGAAGCGGTCGATGGCGCGCAGAGAGCGTTTCGCGGGTGGCGGTCGATTCCTGCACCGCGCCGTTCACAAATTCTCCACGACCTGGCCGAGAGGGTGCGAAGCGAGTCGGAGAGCCTTGCTTCCCTGGTGTGCCGGGAAGTGGGCAAGCCTCTCCAGGCAGCCAGGGAAGAGGTGTCGAGCACCGCGCATCTCTTTGATTACTTTGCGGAGGAGTGCCTGCGCCTGTCGGGACAGATTCCACTTCTCGGGTACCACCGGGAAAAGGTTCTCGTTGTGCGGGAACCGGCAGGAGTCGTCGTCGCCATCACTCCATTCAATTATCCTTTGAGCACCCTGGCCTGCAAGGCTGCACCTGCTCTTGCAGCGGGATGCACCGTCGTGGCCAAGCCCGATGAACATACTCCTCTCAGCACCCTGATGCTGGCCCGGCTCGCATCGTCGGCGGGAGTCCCCCCCGGTGCCTTCAATGTCCTGACCGGTTCGGGGCACGAGACCGGGCGCCTTCTGACGGCGCATCCCGTCCCTCGGCTCGTCACCTTTACCGGCAGCACCCAGGTGGGAAAAGAGATCCAGGAAGTATCCGCCAGGTGGGTGAGGAAGGTGATACTGGAACTGGGAGGCCACTGCCCGGCCATCGTCTGTGCGGATGCCCCCTGGCCGGAAATTGTCCCTCAGCTTGTATCACAGAGTCTGAAGAACTGCGGGCAGTACTGTTACCGTGTCAGCCGCATCTACGTTGCAGGCGAAATCTACGATGCGTTTCTGGATGAATTTGTCAGGCAGGTCAGAGACCTGAAAATCGGCAATCCGGCCGACCCGGGCGTCGAAATGGGGCCGATGAACAACGCGGATGTGCTGGCCAGGGTGCGCCTGCAGGTGGATACTGCCCTTCGCGGCGGCGCAAGACTCGAGACGGGAGGAAACAACACCCGCCTTTACGAGAAAGGTCACTTCTATCCTCCCACGGTCCTCTCACAAGTCGAACCTCGGACGGCTCTCATGAAAGAAGAGATCTTCGGGCCGGTGGTCATTGCCTGCCGCTTCCATGATATCGGAAAGGCGGTCGAGGAGGCCAATGCCACGCCGTTCGGCCTGGCGGCATACCTGTTTACGAATGATGTGGCCGGCGCTCTCGAATGGGCCGGCGAAATCGAGGCCGGGAGCATCTGGATCAACCGGATCCACCAGGCTTATCCTCAGGCCCCCTTTGGAGGCATGAAGGAGAGCGGACTGGGAAGAGAAAAATCCCGGTTCGGCCTCGAGGAGTACACCGAGCTCAAAACCATTTACCTTTCCTATTGACCGGATCGGCGTGCCGATCCGATAAGCCGGGAGGAATTTCTTTATGCTGCCCATTATCTGTGTGGTTGGGGCGTCGGACTCCGGTAAGACGACCTATATCGAAAAGCTGATCCCAGAACTGACACGAAGAGGCTATCGGGTCGGAACTATCAAGCATGATGTCCACGGTTTCGAAATGGACCGTGAGGGGAAAGACACGTGGAGGCATCGCCGGGCGGGGGCTCAAACCATCGCCATATCCTCGCCTTCCCAGGTGGCGACCATTCGCGGCACCGGTTCTGAAATAGAACTCGAGGAACTGGTCGGGCGGTACTTCTGGCTCGAAGATGTGATCGTTGCCGAAGGATTCAAACGCTCTCATTACCCGAAGATAGAGATATTTCGTACCGCCGTGGAACCTGCCCCTATCTGCGGTCCCGGGGATAACCTCATCGCCGTCGTGACCGACGACCAGGCGGAGCCGGGAGTCCCCGTCTTCCGTTTCAGCCAGGTCGAGGCTGTTGCGGACCTGGTGGAGGATCGGTACCTGAAGCCGCGCAGGCGTCATCGCGTCATGATCCAGCTGGATGGGAAGACATTTCCCGTGAATGATTTCGTAAAGGACTTTGTGGGAAGCACCGTCCAGGGAATGCTGTCCAGTCTCAGGGGCTGGAAGCAGCCCGGGATGATTGAAATCAGGATTCGTTTGGAGGATGATTGATTGGTTTCGGGAGCGGTTCTCGCGGGAGGCAGGAGCGTTCGGTTCGGCAGGAACAAGGCCCTTGAAAACTTCCGCGGCATGAGGCTGATCGATATTGCTGTGGAGTCGCTTCGTCGCCGTTGCGACCCGGTGCTGGTCGTGGCGAATGAACTCGACCTGTATTTCGACCTGCGGGAAGCCGTTCTCGTTCAGGACGTGATTCCTCGTCAAGGACCCCTTGGCGGTATTCTGACCGCACTTCTGTTCAGCCCTCACGACTGGATTTGTGTCAAGGCGACGGACATGCCCTGCCTGGTTCCGGAACTGATCGACAGGATGCTGGAAGCAAGAGAGGGATGGGATGCGGTTGTTCCCGTTTTGAACGGAAAATATGAGCCTCTGCTTGCGCTGTATCATCGCCGATGCTGTGCCGCCGTCGCGGAAGTCCTCGAGGGGGGCGGAAGGAAGATAGTCGAATTCTACGGTAAGGTGAGGGTCCGGGAGTTCGCGGAAGAGGAATGGCGTTCTGTGGACCCGGCAGGTCTGAGTTTTCAAAATGTAAATACAGCTGAGGACTTAAGGCGGATCGAATGGAGCTGAGCGCAGCGGCAGGGGTGGTTTTTGAGCTGACATCCTCGACGGCGACGGAATGGGTCCGGTTGGAGGATGCGTCGGGCAGGGTATTGGCCGAAAATGTCAAGGCGCGGCACAACCTGCCACGGGAAGCGCGGTCCAGGCTGGACGGATATGCCCTGAGGAGTCTCGACACCGCGGGAGCATCGGCTCAGGAGCCCGTTTCATTGACGATTCTGCCCGGGACGCTGGCAGCCGGGCACGTACCCCACTGCGGTATCGGTCCCGCAGAGTGCATCCGCATTTTCACCGGATCACCCCTGCCTTCGGGATCCGACGCTGTCGTAGCCCAGGAGAAGGTCCATGAAGCGGACGGCCGCCTGATCCTGCACCATTCCGTCACCGGTGGACAGGGTCTTTCCCTTCCGGGTGAAGATATCAGGGAAGGAGAGTTGCTTCTTTCGAGAGGCGATCTGCTTACTCCCACTCGACTCGCCCTCATCGCCGCCCTCGGATACCCTCGAATCCCTGTCTTTATCCGGCCCAGGGTGGCCCTGGCGGCGACGGGCGATGAAGTAAGAGAACTCGGTGAAGTCCTGGACGGCCCATGGACCTTCTGCAACAATCGACATCTTCTGGCCTGGCTCGTCTCCCAGCAGGGAGGCATTCCCGTCCATTCGGGAATCGTGGGTGACGATCCGCACGCCATTGCGGACTGTCTGAGCGGACTGGATGCAAACGTTGTCATCACGACCGGCGGAACAGGGAGGGGAGGAAGGGATTGCATCTCCGAGGCATGGAAGCTGATGGGTGTCGAAACGCACTTCAGCCGGATCAACCTGACACCAGGGAAAATGAGTGCGCTGGGATCTGCCGGCGGCCGCATGTACTGGGGCCTGCCGGGCAACCCTTGGGCGGCCCAGGTGGTCTTCAATGAACTCATCGCTCCCTCTCTGTGGCGCCTTCAGGGGCTGAGATTCCCCACTCGGCCTGCCCTGTCCGCCAGGCTCGAGACCCCCGTCAGTAAAAACAAGGGCTCCTGTAAGGCGGTGCGCGGAGTACTCGACATGAGCCGCTTCCCGCCGTCCTTCGCTCCCTCCCTCAAGAAAGGCGAATCTCTTTTTGCAACAATCAGGAATAGTTTTGGGTATATTCTTTTGGAATCTCATGTGGTAGAAGTAGCTGCTGGGGAGGAAGTGCCGGTTCACATGCACGATCTGCCCCTTGTGGCCGCCGCCCTTTGGAACGGTGTATTTGACGTACACGGACAGCGAGATCGGTCCAGTGAAGCCGCTCAGGCTTCGTTCGAGCGTCTTGAGGAATCTTCCTGATGAGTATCGAATTCAGGCCTGCGGGAATTCTGTCCTTCGATTTGTCCGGTTCGGCGAGTTGCAAATTCGAGAGGTTTCTATGCTGAAAGGCACACCCATCGAGACGGGCTATTACAGCTTGCTGGAACGCCACATGGTCCCCAGGCTGGTTCGCCTGAAACTGAGACCGAACCACATATCCTTTCTGGGCCTCATTACCAGCATGCTGGCTGGTGTCGCTTTCATCTACAGTCCCCTGTGGGGAGGAACCCTCACCCTGCTGACGGGACTTCTTGACACCCTGGACGGATCCCTCGCGCGAGCCCTGGGACAGAGCAAGAAGTTTGGAGCCTTTCTCGATTCCGTGCTCGACCGTTACACGGAGCTGATCATCTACCTTGGCATATGGTGCTATTTTTACAGACAGGGAAGCAACACACCCATCTTCTCTCTCATCATTTTGCTCATCATCTATGGATCGCTCATGGTCAGCTACACGAGGGCCAGGGCGGAGGGGCTCGGTGAGCGGTGCCTGGTCGGGGTCTTTCAACGGGGTGAAAGAATCATCCTGATCGGTCTGGCCGGAATCGTCAATACAGTCATCAATACTCTTGCGGTCGGTCCTCAGGGCGGATGGGCGCGTGACATCATCCTGGTCGGCGCGCTGCTCATTCTGGCTGTTGGCACAAATCTCACCGCCCTCTGGAGATTCCTGCACGTGCTGAATAATCTCCGTCGAAAAAAGAGCTGAGGCGAGGCACAAGACACTCGATAGAAGGAAAAAATCCCCGCCCCTTCATGCATCACGGAGAAAAAGCCTGAGAGTCGCCTAGTTGGGATTGGCTGTTTTCTTGAGGATAATCCGGTCGTCTTCCCTGTATATCTCGAAAGAGTCTCCTACCCCGAATCCCAGCTGTTCAATGAGAAGAGCCTTATTGAGGGTAATGCTGCCGCTTTGCCCTATTGTTCTGAAATTGCTTGTCTTGATGAGCATGGCGGGCTTCGAGGACGCCTTTTCACGCCTGCGAACGACGGGACGTTCTGCCGGTGCCGGCTGGATCCTTGCTCCCATGGACTTGTTGAACTCCACCTGCGGAATTTCTCCCAGTTCCATCAAACCCCTGAGGTAAAGATCCTGGACCTCGCTCTTGAACTTGATTCCAAAAAGCTTCTGAACCGATTCCAGAGAACGGCCGTTTCGTATTTCATTCACTACCAGTTTTGCATCGATGTTCTTATACTCGATCTGCATTCTTCCTTCCTCTTCTGTATCTTTCCATCCTGTGGTTCATGAAATAAAACAGTGCAATAGGACTCATAACCAAGCCGGCCTGGCAGATGGACCTTCGCGCGCGCCTCATCCGTGATTCCGGAAAAGACCTGTGCCGGGAGCCCGGACAGGAACGCGTCACGCCCGTCCCCTCTCCACCGCATCCAGGATCCGGGGCGAACCACCCGGCGGCTTTCCCGGAGACTTGAGCAAGTGAGGATGATCCGGATTGGCAGATCCTGATGGGTACCTGAAAAATCCTTTGTAGACTTTATCTCCCGGGAAAACGGAGCCAACGGAACCTCATGGGAACGGGCTCCCCCAGTCCGAACACGGCAACAGGCCGCGGAGACCTGCCGTACATCCTGGTCGTGAAAGGGACGCATGAGACGACCCGCGTAATCCGACAGACTCTGCTATGGCATCATTGCATGGGGAAAAACCTGTATCCGACGGGGGACCTTTTCTCTTCCCTTCGAAGTTCGAAAGCAGCCCCCACTCTGAATAACTCCTCGACTCTTGTCAAGACACGAAAGGAGATGACTCTTCAGCTGCCTGCCGTCAGGATCCCGAATCCGCTCCATGCAGTTCAGTAAAGTACGATGATCGAAGCAAGTCCTTGATATCAATCGGTTAGATTAAGAACAATCGTGCTTCGGGTAAGACCTGGATCAGACTGTTCCCTTGGTTCAGGGCACGCGCCGCACATTGGAGCACGTCGCCGCCTTTCCGCAAAACTCGTTTATTCGCGATATCCATGTAGTTCAAATTCAGGAGTTATTATAATTGATATGCAATGCTACAGGAAAAAACGATATTTCGCCACAGAAAAAACGGGGTTTCTTCCAAAATCAAATCCTTGATTTCATCAGGATACTCAGTTCCCTGGTTGTCTTCAGCACTCTTTCAGCCAGTTCCTCGGGAAGGCCGCTGCATCCGCAGCTGGGAGTGAAAAGGGATTGTGACAGAATCCTGCCCGGTGTAACTTGCGCAGAAACCAGGCCCGTCACGCTTTCTGTCCAGCGGTCGGCAAGACGGCCTGCATCCTCGCGGTCCGCGGCATCACGATCCAGCGTGGGTACCATGCCCCACGCAACGGTTCCCCCTGCTTCGATGTATTCCCCAAAGGCGCCGCTGTATAACGCGAATTTGTCCAGGTAATTGTAAGCGTCCAGATTGATGATATCCACTCCGGATCGAAATGCCAGCAGCCAGTCGGTATTGGCACAAATGTGAATGCCGGCGAGCGCACCCGAATCGTGAATCGCATCCACCACCTCCTTGAGAAGTTCCAGGACAAGGTCGGCAGTGACACTGATGAAGGCGGACGAGCCAAAGCCTGCAAGAGCCGGTTCGTCGATGAAAAGAATCACCTGCCTGTCGGGGGCTCCGAGCCTGCCTGCCTGCCATCTCGCCTTCATGGCAAGATGCTTGGCCGCGATGTCTTTGAACCGGTCGTCGTAGAGCAGGGCCCGGTCCAGGGGGTCCTTCAGAGAAGAAAGCAGGGTAAACGGCCCGACTACCTGCCCTTTCAGGGCCTTCGGCTGAACGCCCCGTCTCTGTATGGCTTCCAGGAATGCGTAAAAGGATCTTCCCGTTTCGGGACCGAAGCGGAACCTGGATTCACGCAGATCTGCCGTTCCAGCTTCAACTTCCAGGTATTCTTCGTAAAACGAGTAGAGTTCGCTCTCGAATTCCGGAGATGCCGTATCCACGAACGTGCGCCCCTCGACAGTGCGAACACCCGGGAACCCCTCGAGATACTGGGCCATCATCTGCTCCGCCGGATAAACGGAAAGCTGAGGCCAGGCGGGAATCTCGGGAAGCTGATCGAGGACAAAATCGATAACGCGCGAGCGATCCCTGTGAGGCATGCTTCCAATCATCGTTGCAGAAGCTGCTGCTTGCCATGATGTCACGATGCTGTTTCTCCTTCATACAGAAAAGGAACCGGCTTTGCCCATCCTTCGGTCTTGATGAAACATTATACCAGATCGGAATAGACGACAACGACATAGTGACACAACGCAGCTTCCATGCAGTCTTCCCGGATCTTCCCTGACGGATTTTCACTTGACGAAACGGGGTGGCTTTGTTAGCTTCACTGCATTTCTTTCTATAATTATCAAAGGTACTTAGAAAAGAACTAATCGCATTACTCGAATAAGTTCACAATTTCTCTGGCTGTCCTGTTCTCCATGAAGGAATCCCGGTTATGCGGGAGTATCTTCAGGTGGGGACAGAAGCGGGTTTGACAGCCGGATGAATGATGGGGGCGTATGTACTTGAGACAAGGGGGGCATTGAACAGGGGAACACAGAGGAGGGGAAGATGAGGGGAAGGAGTTGCTTTTCGGTTGTGGTGTGGGGGGCTTTGTTCATGCTGCTGGCTGCGCAGTCGGCCTTCGGAGCGGGTTTCGGGCTTTATGAAGGCAGTGCCAGGGGGAACGCCCTGGGCGGAGCCATGGTCGGTCGGGCCGATGATCCGTCGGCGCTGTTTTTCAATCCGGCGGGGATCACCCAGCTTCCCGGGATCCAGTTTATGGCCGGGGCCACGGCAATATTACCCAGCATGGATGTGACCACGACCAACATGTATGACGGGCGAACGATCACCACGTCGTCGGAGGACAACGTTTGGGTTCCGCCGCATTTGTACGCCACTTACCAATACAGCGACCGCGTGTGGTTCGGGCTGGGAGTCTTTTCTCCTTTCGGCCTGGGCACGGAATTCGATTCGAGCTGGCCGGGCAGGTATAACAACTATAACGCCGTTATTCAGACCCTTACGGTCAATCCCAATGTCGCTCTCAAACTGAACGACCGGCTGTCCATCGCGGCGGGGCTGGAGTTGATGTGGTTTGATCTCAAGCTCGAAAACTTTATCGACGGCAACGTGCTGCTTGCCAGGGCGGGGGTCCCGGGTGTCAAGGTCAATGATCCCAGCACGAACCTCTTTGACATCGACCAGACGCTGAAGGGCGACTCCTACGGTTACGGATTCAACCTGGCCGTTCACTACCGGCTGCTCGACTGGGTTTCTCTCGGTCTGTCCTACAGAAGCCAGGTGAAACAGCATCTTGAAGGGGACGCCAAGTTCGACAAGAAGCCTTCTTCTGCACTTCCTCTGCCTCCTCCCCTGGCACCCATCTGGGATGCTTCCTTCCAGAATACCGACGTTTCGGGTTCCGTAATTCTTCCGGACATGCTCTTCATGGGAGTGGCATTCCGGCCGATCGAGCGGTGGAGCTTCGAGGTCGGTGCTGTCTGGAACCGGTGGAGCACCTACGATGCGCTGACCATTGTTTATGACGATCCTCTTGTTCCGGGGACGTCGCCGGTGGTGTCGAGAATCAAGGACTGGAACGATACGTGGCGGATCCAGTTCGGAGTGGAATACAATGCGCTGCCGTGGCTCGATCTTCGGGCGGGGTATGTATACGATCAGGAGCCTGTGACCGATGAGCACGTGGATTACCTGGTTCCCGCCAATGACCGTCATCTCTTCAATTTCGGCCCCGGATTCAAGTTCGGACCCTGGTCGCTGGATCTTTCCTATACTTACATCTACATCACGGACCGCGATGTGGCCGAAAGGCAGATCAGCGAAGGCATTCTGGCTTCAGAGTACCGAAACGGAAACGCACACCTGTTCGGTGCCAGTATCGGCTATAAGTTTTGATTTGATTTTGTCTGTCCTGATGCTTTACAAGAAGCCTGGGGGTTCCCCCCGGGCTTTTTTAAATAGATGGAGGACAAACCATGGCAGAAGACTTGAAGAAAATGTATCGCACGGTAATGGAAGATCACTTTCCCGACTCCCTTCGTGTTCTGTTCGGAGATCAGGAACTGGCATACAGGAAGCGCACCTGGAAATTCCCGGACGAAAAATCCGGGGAACTGATCGAGAAGGGATTGCGCTATGGCGAGAACCCGGGGCAGGAGGCTGCTCTGTACGAACTGGTCGGAGGGCATCTTACTCTTGGAGGATGCCGCTTTATTGATCCCGGCAACGGACTGGTGAGCGCCATAAGCGAAGAGGATATGCTGCAGGAGGGCAAACATCCGGGCAAGATCAATCTCACGGATCTGGACAACGGCCTGAACATCGTCAAGTATCTCATGAAGAAGCCTGCCGCGGTGATCCTCAAGCACAACAACCCCTGCGGGGCGGCTTACGGAGGATCCATTGCGGAAGCTTATGCCCGTGCCGACAGGGCGGACCGCATAGCGGCCTTCGGCGGCTGCCTGGTCCTGAACAGGCCTGTGACCATGGAAGCCGCTGAAATCATTTCGGAAAACTATCTCGAGGTGGTCGCCGCTCCTGATTTTGAAGCCGGCACTCTCGATATTCTCAAGCGCCGGGCTAACCTGCGCATCATCCAGGTTTCGAGGATCGACCGGCTGGCGGATTATATCCCCATGCGTTTCGTAGACTTCAAATCCCTCATCGACGGCGGCCTGATCGTTCAGCAGTCGCCTCTGAACAGGGTGCGCGATGCCGCAGATTTGAAGCTGGCCGAGGCCACCCATAAGGGCAAAACCTACCGCATCGTCCGGGAACCGTCATCCCTGGAACTGGAAGACCTTCTTTTCGGCTGGTTTGTCGAACAGGGAGTCACCTCCAATTCGGTGTTGTACGTCAAGGACGGCTGTACCGTGGGGATTGGCACGGGAGAACAGGACCGGGTAGGAGTTGCCGAGATTGCCGTTTACAAGGCCTATCAGAAGTACGCCGATGCTCTCTGCTTCGACCGCCACAGGATGTCCTACAAGGAGCTCGAACTTGCCATCGAGAAGGGTGACCGACCGAAAGAACAGAAGGAGGAAATCGACGCGGAAACCAAACAGGCCAGGGGCGGACTTGTCGGTGCCGCCATGGTTTCGGACGCATTCTTTCCCTTCCGGGACGGCGTCGACGTGGGGATTCGCCAGGGCATCACGTCGATTGTGCAGCCTGGAGGATCCATGAGGGATTGGGAAGTGATCGAAGCCTGCAATGAAGCGGGAGTCACCATGGTCCTGACGGGGCAGAGGGCTTTCAAACATTGATTTGCGACGGAGCCGCCGGGTGGGCATCGTCACCTGGGAGGCACGGAGGAGGAAGGATTTCCTGCCGTTTTCAGTCGGACGGGAGGCCCGGTGATTCCGAATTCCACGGAGGAACAAGATCCTGAGGAATGTTCAGCTGGTCCATGATCCTGGCCGCAACAAAGCGGACCAGGTCGTCAATGGAACGGGGGTGGTGGTAAAACCCGGGCATGGCCGGCAGGATGACCCCCCCGGCCTCCGAGACCTGGAGCATGTTTTTCAGGTGAATGGGGTTCAGGGGAGTCTCCCTGGGCACGAGGACGAGCGGCCGGCGTTCCTTCAGGCACACGTCTGCGGCGCGGTGAATGAGATTCCGGGAGATCCCGTGAGCGATGGCGGCCAGGGTTCCCATGCTGCAGGGGACAATGACCATTCCCGTCGATGGAAAGGAACCGCTTGCGAAGGGGGCTGTGAAATCCTTTTCGTCGTAGAGGCGGACTCCCGAAGGGATGTCCGATTCAAACGGCCTTCCCACCTCCAGCTCGTAGACCAGCCTTCCTGCTTTCGAGGCTACCAGGTGGACCTGGAAACCGGGAGGTAGGGCGCGAAGAAGGGTCCGAGCATAGGGTGCACCGCTGGCGCCCGTTATGGCAAAAACGAGGTGATTCTTCCGCATGGTGCTCTCTCTCACCCGCTGTGTTCCAGGCGATCCGCCGGCGGAGACCCTGCCCGAACCAGCTGTTCCCAGGCCTTTTCCGATGAAAAGCCGTGATGGACGATATTGCAGACGGCTCTCAAAAGGGCTTCGGGGTCTTCATGCTGGAAAACGTTCCTGCCGATGGCGAATCCTCCCGCCCCTGCAGCGAGAGCCCCTGCGATTCGGTCGAGCAGGAGCCTCGTATCGGGGAACCTGCTTCCCCCCGCGACGACCACCGGAACAGGCAGTCCCCCCGTAATTTCGGCCAGCACCGCATCCTGCGCGGGAGCCGGGATCTTGATGATGTCGGCTCCAAGTTCAGCGGCAACCCTGGCCGCATGGGCTATGGCGGAATCCGGCACGGGAGTCGAGACGAGGTTGCCGCGCACATAGATCATCACGAGAAGAGGCATCTGCCACTTCGCGCATGCTCCGGCAACGCGTCCCAGGTCTTCTATCATTGCCGGTTCCTGTTCCCCGCCGAGATTGACGTGAACGGATACGCCGTCCGCTCCGCGTCTCACAGCCTCCTCGACGGTTCCCACCAGGACCTTGTGATCCAGCGAAGGCCCGAGCCCCGTGCTCGCGGACAGGTGCATGAAGATGCCGGGAAGTCTCTCCGCGATCGGTTCCAGGAATCTCATCATCCCCTTGTGAACCACCATCCCGTCACATCCCACTCGAATCCCCATGCGTATCACATGTTCCACGCGCTGCAGCCCGGGAATGGGGCCGCAGGTCACTCCATGGTCCAGGGGCAGTATGACGACGCGTCCGTCGAGCGGCCTGAGAAAACGCTTCAGTCTCAAGCTTTTTCCGCACATATCAGCTGACTCCGGATGCTTCGACCTATCCTGTTGTATCTCCCTTTTCAGGCAACCGAGGCCAAAGGGGAGATCCATTCCAACCGGGGAACCTCGGTCAATTCCCCGATCTCGAAAAGATTTCTGAAAAAGAGATCGAGCCCTTCCCGCTCACTGCGGCCCAGATCGAAACCGAGGCAGTCGTAGTAATCGAGAAGTTCGCGCGAGTTCATGATGCCCTTCGCCGCAGCCAGTTCACAGATCGTACCGATATTCTCGCGGCCCCATCGTTTCGATGCAGCCAGTGCCGCCATGGCCGCCTCGAACAGCCCGCTCCGCCCGTTCACCGCCCGCCTTTGAATCACCCACAGGGCAAAAACAAAGGGCAGGCGGGTCCAGGAATGCCAGGCTTCACCCAGGTCCAGGCGGTGAGGATAAGAAGGGTGATGCCTCAGCCTCAGCGCTTCGTCTCCAATCACCAGCATCGCAGGAGGAAGTTCGTCCTTGGTCAGCGATTCGGAGCATCTGCCTGTTTCAAAATCGGGATCCAGGCCGAATCTCTTCGTAAAGAGTATCTTCAGCAGGCCGATGGACGTGTGAGACTGGCTCGACACAAGAATCTTGTGTCCCTTCAGCCTGTCGACCGGCAGCCGGCTCAGAAGCAGCACGCTTTTCACCGGGCCGTGGCAGCTGATCGAAAGATCGGGAAGGATGAAGTATCGCTCCGGATGCCGGGCGTACTCGATGGAGGAAACCACGCTCAAATCCAGCCTGTCCTCGGCCATAAGACCGTTCAGGTAGGCCGGGGTGCCGGACACGATCGAAAACGGGTGATCGATTATTCCTGATTCCAGGGGATGGTAGATCGGCATCACATTCAAAAAACCGATCTTTCCCAGTCTCAATCGGCCTCGGGACAACTGGCCCATCGCCACGCTCCTTCTCTCCCCTTGCGGATGATCGTTTCACTCAACTGAGATCGCGGCACGGAGTCGGGGAGGGACACCGCAACAAGTGCAGATCGCTTTCCACTTTCGATGCTTCCGAACAAGGACGTCTTGTGAAGGGCTTGTGCTCCTCCTTGAGTCATCATATAGAGAACCTTTTCAGGATGAATCTCCGGGTAAAGGTCAAGTACAAAGGCTGCTTCTTCGAACAGATCGAGATCCGTGTTGCCCGCCAGGCTGTCCGTGCCGAGTGCTGAAGGAATACCGAGGCGGATCGCCTGCCGGATGTCGGGCAGGCCGACGTTGAGATTCCGGTTGCTTCTCGGACAGAAGCACACCGCACATTGTCTGCGCGCCACGACCTCCCAGTCGTCTTCGGTCATGTGGACGGCATGAACGAGGAGGGTGTGGGAGTCGAGAATTCCCAGCCGATCCAGGTAGCGAACGGGAGTCGTACCGGGTGGTTGCCAGCCGGGAACCCATTTCCCGAGTCTTTCGAGGAGGCCTCGGCAAAACCCGGTGCCCTCCCGCAGAAACTCAATTTCTTCCGGGTGTTCGGCCGTGTGGATGCTGAACGGCAGCCTCCTGCTTCGTGTCCAGTCCTTTGCACTCTTTAGAATACTTTCCGAAGTGGAATAACAGGCGTGGGCGGCGATACTCGAACACGAACCGCCGCCCCGGTCCGATTCCTCGATATGCTGGAGGAGATGAGGGGGAACAGCCTGGTCGAGGTCTTCGATGTTGAATCCGAGAACCTCGAGAAAGGACACCCGGGCGGGAACTGCGGAATGCAGAGTCCTGCTGAGATTCATTCCATTGGTGATATCTCCGTACAACCCGGTCGCCCCGCGGGCGAGGAGATCCTCACCCGTGCGGCATCCTTCTTCGAGTTCGCCCGAGGACAGCCGGGTCCGGAGGGCAAAGAGTCTTTCGATCCAGGCGGGAAAGCCGTTTTGGGGCAGAGGAATCCGGCCGTGCAGTGCCGAAAGTTCGACGTGGGTATGCGCGTTTACCAGGGCAGGCAGAATGGCGGACGAACCGTGATCGATCTCTTCCGTATGGGCCGGGCACTGTGCCTTGACGGCAGAATAGCGTCCGAAGGCAAGGACAGTCCCGTTTCTTACCATGACCGCCCCGTTGGAGACGGGGGAAGCCACGATGGGGACAAGCCACGAGGCCCTGTGCACAACGGCATGGCCTCCCTGTTTCATCTCAGTGCCCATGCACCCGCTCATACACCATCGTCCTCTGACAGGGCTCGAAACCGGCCGCCCTGATGATCCTCCTGATGTCTTCCACGGAAAGCCGGAAGTGAACACCGGTGGCCGCCACAACGTTTTCTTCGATCATGGTCGACCCGAAATCGTTGGCTCCGAAATAAAGTGCCAGTTGAGCGATCTTGGGGCCCATCGTAACCCAGGATGCCTGAATGTTGTCGAAATTGTCCAAGACCAGGCGGGACACGGCAAGGAGCCTGAGGTAGGATACCGCCGTCTCGGGGTCC
This sequence comes from Syntrophobacteraceae bacterium, assembly GCA_013314815.1. Lineage (GTDB taxonomy): Bacteria > Desulfobacterota > Syntrophobacteria > Syntrophobacterales > Syntrophobacteraceae > JABUEY01. Next base: position 20,687 of record JABUEY010000025.1, on the reverse strand, counting down.
CTCTGGATCGCCGTATTCATCGGCTGAAACGCCCACGGGATGAAGGCGGTGAATCCGCCCGTACGGTCCTGAAGTTCCCGCAGGGCGAAAAGATGCTCGATCCTGTGGAAAGGCTCCTCCTCGTGGCCGAACATCATGGTAGCGGTGGTGCGAAGACCCTGCCGATGGGCTTCCTCCATTACACCGAGCCATTCCCCCGAGGAACACTTGTTGGGGGAAACCCGCTTTCGGACGGAGTCCACAAGGATCTCGGCTCCCCCGCCGGGAATGGAATCCAGCCCGGCCGCCCGGAGCCGGGATATGACCTCCGCGATGCCCAGCTTCTCGATCCTCGCAAAATAAACGATTTCGGGGGGAGAAAACGCGTGAATGTGAATGGGAAAACGACTCTTGATGAACTGAAGCATCTCTTCGTAGAAGCTGAGCGGAAGGTCGGGGTGATGGCCGCCCTGCATCAGAACCTGGGTTCCCCCGAGATCCAGGGTTTCCTGGATTTTCCGGGCCAGTTCGTCCCTGCCCAGCACGTAGCCCCCGTCCTGGCCCGGCGCCCTGAAAAATGCGCAGAATCGGCAGCCGCACGCACAGATGTTCGAGTAGTTGATGTTTCTGTCCACCACGTAGGTCACGTATGGCTCGGGGTTTTTTTCCAGGCGGACTGAATGAGCCATCCGGCCGAGCTGCAGAAAATCGCACTGCCGGTAGAGACGCCAGGCGTCGTCCAGGCTCAGGCGACCTTCAAATCTTCCGTCGTTCTTAAAATCCTCCATCGGCATGACCTTCCTCGAAAAAGCCGGGAACCCGCCAGGCATCCCGCTCCCGGCACCCTTCCCGCGATCCGCTATACAGCCTTATCCGCCCTTTCGAAGAAGCAGTTCCTTTCGACGGGCGTAAATCCTCCTTCCCGGATAATCCTCTCGAGCTCGCCCCTGGTCAGGGCCTGTTCGGATTCGGCTCCGGCCATATGCCCTATCTTTTCCTCGATCACCGTTCCGTCGAAGTCGTCCGCTCCAAAATACAGGGCAACCTGGGCGAGTTTGACCGTGAGCATCACCCAGTAGGCCTTGATGTGAGGAAAGTTGTCGAGCATGAGCCGGCTGACCGCCATGGTTCTCAGGTCTTCGACACCCGTGGTGGAGACGGCTCCCTCGATCCGAGTGTTCGCCGGCTGGAAGGGAAGGGGAATGAAACACACGAATCCGCCGGTCTCGTCCTGAAGTGTGCGCAGAGCGTCAAGGTGTTCGAGCCTTTCGCGCTCCGTTTCAATGTGTCCGTAGAGCATGGTTGCGTTGGTCTTGATTCCCAGCCGATGAGCCTGCCCGGCGACTTCCAGCCATCCCCGGCCGCTCAGCTTCCTCGGACACAGCAGGTCCCTCACCCGCTGGCTGAAGACCTCGGCTCCACCTCCCGGCAGCATGTCGAGTCCCGCCGATTTGAGTCGAATCAGGACGTCGCGCGTGGTAATGCCCTCACTGCGTGCGAAATGGGCGATCTCCACCGCGGTAAAGGCCTTGATGGATGCATCGGGGCGAAGCCGCCTGACTTCACGTAGGATTGTCTCATAATAAGAAAAGGGAAGATCAGGATGACAACCTCCCACAATGTGGATTTCCGTTATCGGGTCGCCGAGACGTTGCCGTACCTTTTCGAGGATCCGCTCGATGGAAAGCTGGAACGCCTTGGGATCGTCCTTTTCCCGTCCGAACGCGCAAAATCTGCACCCGTTCACGCAGATGTTCGAATAGTTGATGTGTTGGTTCATGACGTAATAGGCGCTGGTGCCGTGAAGACGCGTCCGCATCTCGTGGGCGAGAGACCCGATCGCCAACACGTCCGGACAGGCGAAAAGACGTTCGCCGTCTTCCACGCTCAGCCGTTCCCCCGCGAGCACCTTATCGCAGATGTCCGCAATTCCGAGCCTTCCGTAAGTCTTGATTTCAAGCATCTGTACAATGCGCTCCACTGGATCGTTACCTGCCGGGTTCGGCGGCCATTCCGAACCGGATCAGCTTTATGAATTCATCCACACGCCGGTCTATCTCGTGAGGTGGAGCCTGGTAGAGCCCGACTCCCGCATCCAGAAACGAGACGCAGGAGGCCTGGAGAAACCGGTCCATCAGTGCATCGAGAAAGAAAACGGCCATATCCACATCCAGGTCCGGCCTCAGTTCTTTGCGGGCAACGCCCTGCTCCACCATCGGCCTGAGGTACTCGGCGGAGAAAAGGTGCACCTGTTGAAGGAATTGCGCCCGAAGCGGGAAGTCCTCCTGAAAAATCATCTTGAGGTAAATCCGGTAGACCCTGGGGTGCTTCTCGATGAAACGGACTCCCGCGAGAATACTTCCGCGGATGCGTTCGAAAAAGTCGGATCCCGCCGTCTCCTTCTTCACCTGCCGCAGGGATCCCCTCACCAGTTCCACCGCATGATTGAAGATAAACTGGAAAAGACCTTCCTTGTTGCCGAAGTACTGGAATATGGAACCCTTCGCGATTCCGATCCTCTGCACCATCCGGTTCAGACTCGCCTGCCTGAACCCGTGGAAGGCAAACTCGTCAATCGCAGTCTCCAGGATCTTCTGCTTCTTTTCACTTTCGAGATTGTTGAAAGTCTCTCGAGGAATCATCATCTGCTCTACAGTTTCCTTGAAAATGACCAGGTGGTCATTATAGGATAATCGCGCTCGATGTCAAAGGACAAAGTCGGCGGAACAGAACGACTGAACGTTGGGCCGTCTTTCTCCTGCGCGTCCCGGGTCTGGTTTGTGTTCGTCGGAGGATGGGGGAGAGTATGAAGAGAAGGAGCAGAACGGCGCTGGGGAAGAGGCTGCGTACCTGCGGCGGCTTCCGGTGCATCGGAGTGCTGCCCAACTGGGACGACTATCCGGAGGACGCGAAGCAGGCCGTGAGGGAGGCTGAAACGGTTTACTATCCAGGTCCTCTTTATGAGAACGTTCTGCGGACCGTCGGGAAGAGGATCCACCCTCGGAACAGCTGTCATTTCGTGGGAAACAAGATACGCCAGACCGATCTTTTCGTGATGCTCGGCATTTCACACCCGAAAACGAGAATCTATTACGGGCGAAACCGGGTGGAACGCATCCTGGTGGATTTTCGATACCCTTTCATCGCGAAGACGCCGGTGGGCTCTTCGATGGGGAAGGGAGTATACCTGGTAACGGGTCCGGACGAGCTCGATGCCTACCTTGACCGGCATCTTCCCGCCTACATCCAGGAATATCTGCCCATCGACAAGGACCTTCGCGTCGTGGTGATCAAGGGCCGGGTCATTCATGCCTACTGGCGCATCCGGGCCGAGGGGGAGTTCCGGAACAATGTCTCGCGCGGAGGAAGCATCTCCTTCGAGAATATACCCGGGGAAGCCGTCGCCTTCGCCCGGGAATCGGCCTTGAAATGTGGATTCGACGATGTCGGCCTGGACGTTTGTTTCGCTCACGGCCGCTACTACGTCCTTGAAGCGAACATGGTGTTCGGATTCGAGGGATTCAGGACCGCAAACCTGGATTTCTACGGGATCCTGGCTGAAATGGAGGAAAACGGGCTCCTGTAGAGAAACCGGCTGGCTGCATGATGCCGGATGTGTGATCCCTCCCGGAATGATTTTCCGGTAACCTCTTGCTTTTCCATTATAAAATAAGTGAAGTTGATATAGACACCATACAAGCCCCGTGACCTTCCTCTTAGAGTTACTGCACTTGGAGAAAAGCAGCCCTGGACTTTGATCTCCAGCTGAACCTGCTGCCAAGAAGATTCCCGCCAATGGAACTTTGACTGCCGAAAACCGCCTGATCTTAACCGACGCTCAATCGTTCTGTAACAATCGATGTCTACATTGAAGCCGACGATGTCGACAGGAATCGTCAGAATCCATATTGACGCCTGGCATGGGGAGAGCGGGTTGAAGGTAGGAGCTTGGATTGTAGAAGAAGATGGAAGGAGATGAGCACATGGATGTGATGGTCCGCGGCAAGCCTTATACCGGCAGGGTTCAGGCTGTGGTGCTGGATTGGGCGGGTACGGCCGTCGACTACGGTTGTGTCGGCCCGGTCGCCGTATTTATTGAAGTGTTCGGCAAATACGGAGTGGATATCACGCCTGCAGAGGCCAGAGGACCCATGGGACTCAACAAAAGAGATCACATCCGGGCGATCTGTGGCATGGATGCCGTTTCACAAAGGTGGGTGAGAACGCACGGGCGCCTGCCGCGTGAAGATGATGTGGCGTCGATGTACCAGGAACTGGAGCCGCTGATGACCGCAATGGCAGCCTGTCATTCGGATCCCGTTTCCGGGCTGATCGAGGCCGTGGCTGCCTTCCGGGAGGAAGGCATCAGGATCGGGTCGACCACCGGGTATACCCGCTCCATGATGGAGGCACTCGTTCCGGCTGCGGCGCAGAAGGGGTACAGCCCGGATTGCATCGTCTGCTCATCCGATGTCCCCTCGGGCAGGCCTGATCCCTGGATGTGCTACCTGAATGCCCTGAATCTGCAGGTTCACCCCTTCGCTGCCATGGTCAAGATCGGGGATACCGTGGCGGACATTCAGGAGGGGCTGAATGCGGGAATGTGGACGGTTGGTGTGACCAAAACGGGAAATGAACTGGGGCTCAGTGAACAGCAAGCGGCAGTCCTGGAAGAAGAGGATCTCCGGCAGCGCATCGAAAGAGCCGGGAAGCGGCTCGAGAGTGCCGGAGCTCACTTCCTTATCGAAGACGTTGGTCAGTGCCGTGCAATCGTTGAACAGATCAACATTTGCCTTGCCCGCGGAGAACGTCCATGACTCCGGATCGAGAAGGTTAAACCGATGAACCAGGATGACCTGCTGGAAAAGCGCTATATCCTGCTCACCCCCGGGCCGCTCACCACAACCAGGGGTGTCAAGGCGGCCATGCTCGGCGACTGGTGTACCTGGGACGACGATTACCATCGGATCGTTCAGGCCATCCGGCAGAAGCTGGTCGATCTGGCGACCACGACTGAAGGCTTTTCTTCAGTCCTGATGCAGGGCAGTGGCACCTTTACGGTTGAGTCCGTGCTGGGTACTGCCGTGCCTGCAGACGGCAAGTTGCTGGTTCTCTCGAACGGTGCCTATGGTCAGCGCATGGCACAGATCGCTGTCCGTCTGCGCATCCCGGTCGAAGTTCACGACAGCGGTGAATTCGCTCGTCCCGGTTTGACCCTGCTGCGGGATACCCTCCAGGACGACGAGACCATCACGCACGTGGCCGTCGTTCACTGTGAAACCACTACCGGTATGCTCAATCCCGTAGAACAGATCGGGCAAATCGTGAAGCATTTCGGCCGGGTGTACGTGGTGGATGCCATGAGCAGTTTCGGGGGGATTCCCATGGACATGAATGCCCTCGCCGCAGACTTCCTGATCAGCAGCTCCAACAAGTGCATTCAGGGAGTCCCCGGTTTTGGTTTTGTCATCGCCCGCCGCGAAGAACTTGAGAAGATCAAAGGGCGGGCCAGATCTTTGAGCCTGGACCTGTACGATCAGTGGGAGACCATGGAGAAGCAGTCCGGAAGATGGCGTTTCACCTCTCCCACCCACGTGGTGCGGGCTTTTGCAGAAGCTTTGAGGGAGCTCGATGAAGAGGGAGGAATCGAGGCGCGCTACGCCCGGTACCGAGCGAACCAGGACCTGCTGGCGACAGGAATGGAGGAGCTCGGTTTTCGCTGCCTGCTGCCCCGCGAGTGTCAGTCACCGATCATCACCGCTTTCTTCACTCCGCGACACCCGCTGTATGATTTCAAAAGCTTCTATAATGAACTGAAGGGCAGGGGGTTTGTCATTTACCCCGGTAAGGTGACTTCCACGGACAGCTTTCGCATCGGCAGTATCGGCAATGTCTTCCCCGGGGACATCGAGCGCCTGTTGCAGGCGGTACGGGAGTCCATGACGTGGGAAGAGCAGTCCGTGCAAGAGGTTTTCAAATAAGGCTGAAGCCGGGGCATCGGCCTTTGGCGGAGAGCGGGTTTCATCATGAGTCTATGCACCACTGTGTTCACAGATTATTCCGGGAGGAGCGCGATGCCCCCAGCCATCAGTGTGACGGGTTTGAGCAAGACCTTTAACGGCAAATGGGCTCTGAATGACATCAACCTGAACATCGCCCAGGGAGAGTTCGTTGCGCTGATAGGCGCCTCGGGGTCCGGCAAGTCCACGCTTCTTCGCCACATTTCGGGCTTTCTCGCCGCCGACCAGGATTGCCCGTCCCTGATCACGGTGCTTGGACGCCCGGTGCAGCGGCAGGGGCGGATCGACCGTGAGGTGCGTGCGGTTCGAGCGGGTATCGGTTTTGTCTTTCAGCAGTTCAACCTGGCAGGCCGGCTGCCGCTCATCACCAACGTTCTCACCGGGCTGCTCCATAGAGTCCCGTGGTGGAGAAGTCTTCCTGGGTGGTTCACACAAAGGGAAATGGCCGAGGGGTTCTCGGCCCTGGCCAGGGTTGGGATAGCTGATTGTGCATGGCAGCGAACCTCGACGCTTTCCGGAGGACAGCAGCAGCGCGCCGCCATTGCACGCAGTCTCGTGCAGCGGGTTAAGATCATCCTGGCCGACGAACCCATCGCCTCACTCGATCCTGAATCCGCTCGCAACGTCATGGAAATCATCTCTGGCATCAACCGGGAACAGGGGGTCACCGTGCTGGTGTCCCTGCACCAGGTGGAAGTGGCGCTGAGGTACTGCCTTCGAACTGTCGCCCTGCATCATGGGCGGGTGGTCTATGATGGTCTTTCCAGGGACCTCAGCCCTTCATTGTTGCGTGGTCTTTACGGGGCTGCGGCGGATGAGATTCTCGACAGCAATGCCGCCTTCGTATCGGCTCCCGTGAAGCCCGGCCTGGTTCCCAAGGTCGCAGAGGCCCTGGGATGACTTTTGACCTGCATCACTCCGCAAGAAAGGAATTCTCATGAACAGACTTCGTACACTGTTTTGCCTTCTGCTGCTTTTCGTCTTCTTCGCCGGATCTTCGAGTATCGCCCGCGCTGAAGCGGAATTGAATTTCGGCATCATTTCCACTGACGCCACCGCTGCTCTCAGACAGGCGTGGCAACCTTTCATCGACGATCTCAACAAGGAGACCGGCCTGAAGGTCACGGCCTTTTATGCCTCGGATTACGCGGGGATCATCGAAGCGATGCGCTTCAACAAGGTGCAGTTTGCGTGGATGGGAAACAAAGCTGCCATCGAGGCGGTCGATCGGGCCAGCGGTGAAGTCTTTGCCCAGGTCGTTTTCGCAGACGGCAGCACGGGCTACCATTCCTACCTCATCACCCACCGGAGCAGCCCCGTGAAGTCTCTCGATGACTTCCTCGCGAACGGCAAACAGTACACCTTCGGCAACGGCGATCCCAACTCCACTTCCGGCAACCTGGTACCCGGTTTCTTCGTGTTTGCAAAGAACGGCATCGACCCCAAGAGCCATTTCAAGGTCATGACCTCCGCCAATCATGGTTCCAATCTGGCTGCTGTCTTGAACCAGCAGGTGGACGTTGCGACGAATAATTCCGAGGAAATGGAGAAGCTCAAGGCCCAGTCACCGGAAAAGGCCGCCCAGATACGCATCCTCTGGACGTCACCCGAGATTCCATCGGACCCGCTTGTCTGGCGCAAAGACCTTGCCGGTGATGTAAAGCAGAAGATCAAAACCTTTGTTCTTGCCTACGGCAATACGGAACGCGGCAGGTCGGTAATGAAAGGCATCTACGGCTACGGCGGTTTTCGTGATTCTTCAAACGCTCAACTGCTTCCCATCCGACAACTTGAACTCTTCAGGGCGAAGACCAGGGTGGAAGCGGATACGACCCTGTCAAATGCCGACCGCAAGACGAAGTTGATGGACATCGATCGTCAGTTGGCCGAAATTGAAACTCAACTCTCCAAGAAGATGTAGATGAGCCAGGCTGTAACCTTTACCGATATGGCACGGTCCCGGCGCAAGCTGGCCCATGCGTTGGCCTGGGCCGGCGGGCTCGCCCTGCTTTCGTGGGCATGGAACGGAGCGGACATGCGGCCGCTGGACCTTTTTCGGGATTTTGGCAACATGGCGCAGTACAGCAGGGACTTCTTCCCACCCAGCTTCCGCGACTGGCGACTCTACCTGGAAGAGATGCTCGTCACCTTTCACATTGCCGTGTGGGGAACCGCCCTGGCGATCGTCAGCTCCGTGCCCTGCGGCCTCATGTCATCGGAAAACATTGTTTCTCCGTGGATCTATCAGCCAATGCGCCGGCTCATGGATGCCTGCCGAGCCATCAATGAGATGGTGTTTGCGATGCTCTTTATTGTGGCGGTGGGACTCGGACCGTTCGCCGGTGTACTGGCGCTCTGGGTCCACACCACCGGCACTCTGGCAAAGCTCTTTGCCGAGGCGGTGGAGGCCATCGACCCTCGCCCGGTGGAAGGGGTTCGATCAACCGGCGCCAGTGCATTCGAAGAGATCGTCTACGGAGTCATCCCCCAGGTACTGCCGCTCTGGATTTCCTACTCGCTCTACCGCTTCGAAGCGAACGTACGCTCAGCTTCCGTGGTTGGAATGGTGGGTGCCGGGGGCATCGGAGTGGTGCTCTATGAGGTTATCCGGGGATTCCACTATGCGGAAACATCGGCAGTGCTGCTCATCATTATCGCTTTTGTCTCTCTCATAGACCTGGCTTCGGCTGGCATTCGCAGATTGACCATATGAAGTCACTGAAGAGGACAACCTGGTGACTCGATCAGGCATCAGCCTCAACGGAATTACCTACCGCCGGCCCGAGCAGCCCGTAGTCGTGGTTTGTGTCGATGGAGGCGACCCCGCATACTTCCTCCATGGCGTTGAAACGGGCATTCTTCCTCATGTGACACGATTCATGGCTCACGGGTTCGCCGCCATCGCCGACGGCGCCATGCCGAGCTTCACCTGCCCCAACAATATGTCCATCGTCACCGGCAGCCCTCCCTCGGTACATGGCATCTCCGGAAATTTCCACCTGGATGCAAAGACCCGAGAAGCCGTGTGTATGACGGTCCCGGAACTACTCCGGTCCGGCACCATTCTTGCCGAATTTTCCAGGGCCGCGGCAAATGTTGTTGCCATTACCGCCAAAGACAAACTGCGGCGCCAGTTGAGCAAGGGCATGGATCTCTCCTCCGGCAGTGTCTGCTTTTCTTCTGAACAGGCCGATCGGTGCACCGTCGCGGAAAACGGCATCGAGGGTGTACTCGACCTGGCAGGCATGCCAGTGCCCCATATCTATTCCCCCGAACTATCTCTTTTCGTCCTTGCCGCCGGAATTCGACTCCTGGAAATCGTGCGGCCGGAGCTCATGTACCTCTCTCTTTCCGACTGGATTCAGCACAAGTACGCTCCGGGTGAACCGGAGGCGACCGCTTTCTATCAAGCCCTGGACACCTTCTTCGGCCGGTTCGACGCTCTGGGCGCAGTAGTGGCCCTGACGGCGGACCATGGGATGAATGACAAATGCGGGCCCGATGGTTCCCCCAACGTGGTCTGGCTCCAGGACATTCTCGATGTTCGACTCGGGAGAGGACGAACGAGGGTCATCTGCCCCATCACCGACCATTACATTGCTCATCATGGTTCTCTTGGGGGATTCGCAAGGGTCTGGTGCTTCGATGGCACCGATCCCGCCGGCGTCATGCGCATCGCCCGGGAACTGCCGGGCATCGAGCGAGTCCTGGACAGGAACACTGCGGTCCGCGAATTCGACCTGCCCTCAGACCGTGAAGGCGACGTTATTGTCCTGGGCGATCGGTCGACCTGCATGGGTGCCGCGGAAGCGGACCATGACCTGTCGGGCCTGGAAGGTCGTCGCCTCAGGACCCACGGTGCCGTCTCCGAAAGCAAAGTCCCATTCGTCCTCAATCGAAAACTTACGGAAGAATACGCTGTGAGGGCCGCAACACGCGGAATCAAAAACTGCGAAATCTTTGATTATGCCGTCAACGGTACGGTATCGAGCCGATGAAGAGAATGATCCGGGAAATGCCCAACACCAGCCGCGCTGCGGTCTTTACCGCTCCCAACTTGCCTCTCCTGATTCAGGAATTCCCTCTGCGTGCCCTTCGCCCTGGGGAAGTCCTGGTGCGTGTGAGGATGGCCACCATCTGCCGCTCCGATCTTCATTCCTACCAGGGACTACGCCCCTCGCTCTGCCCTGGAATCCTGGGGCACGAGGCTATCGGCCATATTGTGGCCATGAGCGGCAGCGTCTGCCGCGACCTGCGCGGGACCATGCTGGAGGTTGGAGACCGCGTCACCTGGACTGAATACTTCTGCAGCGGGGACCCCTATTATCAACATGTGCTCGATATGCCGCAAAAATGTACCGGGGTGAAAAAATACGGACACGAATCAGCTCACCAGGAACCATACCTGCTCGGCGGATTTGCCGACTATTGTTACCTTCAGCCCGGCACGGGAATCCTGTCTCTGCCCGAAGGCCTGTCCGATGAAGAAGCAACGCCGCTCAACTGTGGCGTGGCCACCATGGCAGCGGCAACGGAAGCGGCATGCATCGGCCTGGGCAGCACAGTGGTCATCCAGGGTCTCGGTTTGCTGGGACTCTACGGGGCTTCAATGGCCAAGGCACTCGGAGCGCGACTGGTGGTCGGAGTCGATCCGGTAGCCTCTCGTCGCGACCTGGCCAGCCGCTTCGGAGTGGATGTGGCGCTGGATCCCCGCTCCGAAGCCCATCGGTTGGAGGATCGCATCAGGAACCTTTGCAGACCGGATGGGGCCGATGCCGTGATCGAGGTCGCCGGTGTCCCGGAAGTCATTCCCATCGGACTCAATCTGCTGCGCGCCGGAGGGCGGTACGTTCTTGCCGGAGTGGTCAATCCGGGCGCCACCGTCATGATCGAAGCAAACCGGATCCTCACGCGCTGCCTCACCCTCTCGGGGGTGCACAACTACCATCCCCGGCATCTGCTGCAGGCCCTGGACTTCGTGGTGGCCAACCGCGGCCGCTTCCCATTCCGGGACCTGGTGGACGCCAGATATCCCCTGGAACGAATCCAGGCAGCCTTTCAAGACGTCGCTCGACGCAAAGTGCTCCGAGCCGCAATCGTACCTTCCTGACAGGGAAGCATCGCGTACTGTCACCCCCGGTTCGCCGTCCCGCACAGACCATCCCATCTCATGTTGTGATGCTATCGATCCTTTGCGTGAAAGCACCGGTTGCATGAAAAGCACCGGAGGTATGTGTTCTGACAAAATGCCGGAACTGTGTGCCCCGTTCATGAATCTTTGCCGGATGATTGTTATTTTAGAATCTTGGATACTTGGGGAGGCCACGGGATGGTATCCAGCTTCTTTCATGAATTGTTAGGGGTTGAGAGTTTCCGGGGGATCCGGATCGTGGATCCTGGAGCGTTTCTTGAGATGGTGACTGGAGGAGAACAATAATGAGCCAGGTAACTGAAATTTCACCTGATTTTTTCAAGATTTCCACCTTCATTCCGGAGTTTAACATTCAGTTCAATCAATTTCTTGTGAGGGATGAAGAACCACTTCTTTACCATACCGGGATGAAGGGGCTCTTTCCGACAGTCAATGAAGTTGTTGCCAGGCTGATGGATCCCACTTCAATACGGTGGATCGGATTCAGTCATTTTGAGGCAGATGAATGCGGCGCACTCAGGGAGTGGCAGAAGACAGCTCCGCACGCGACGGCGATATGCAGCCTCGTCTCGAAGTTGGTAAGCGTGGACGATGTGGTGGCCGAACGTCCAGCCAGGGCCTTGGAAGACGGAGAAGTACTGCTGACGGGAAAGTACCGTTTCAAGTTCCTTCAGACACCGCATGTGCCTCACGCCTGGGACGCCGGCCATCTTTTTGAAGAGACAAGAGGCATTCTTCTATGTTCCGATCTTTTCCATCAGGATGGGGACGTGGAACCGGTGACGACCCGTGACATTATCGGCCGGTTCAGGAAGACGCTCATTGACTATCAGCAAGGGCCTTTTGCCGATTATCTGCCATATACAACCAAAACAGAACAATTTCTGAACCGACTTGCTGCCCTCAGGCCGAACGTGATTGCACCCATGCACGGTTCAACCTATTTGGGTGATGGTGAGTCCGCCATCTGTGACCTGGCGCAGGTCATGAGGGAGTTGCTGGCCTGATGTCGTATGCCCGCTGGTGAGCAGGCGGGGTTTTGTTGGAAATCCTGAAGATCTGTTCATCGACAGACCCCGCATCCGAAAGGTTTCGGAGCAGGCACATTTGCACGGTTGTTTCCGGGAAGAGGATCGAGGGATTTGCACTCTGCGGCCTTTCTGTGTCTCTACAGGCGGCCGCTCACCTGGAATTTCCATTCCAGCCTTTTTGAAACCCGGGAGGCAAAATAGGTCATGATGAAGTAAAGAGCCCCGACGGCCAGGTAGACCTCGAGGGCTCGAAACGTGCGAGTGTAAATGAGCTGGCTGACCCGGGTCAGTTCGGTTATGGCAAGAACGGAGACAAGGGAGGATTCCTTCAGGAGGGCCGAAAAGGAATTGACCAGGGAGGGGATGGCCACGGAGACAGCCTGGGGAAGAATCACGTGAATCATGCTCTGGAACCAGGAAAGCCCGAGAGACATCGCCGCATCCTGCTGCCCTTTTTCAACGGAAAGCAAAGCGCCTCTGATGATTTCCGAGATGTAGGCGCCGCCGTTCATCCCGAGCCCGAGGATGCCCGCGGTGAGACTGTCGAGGGTGATGCCCAGGGAGGGCAGGCCGTAGTAGATGAAGAAGAGCTGGATCAGGAGCGGCGTTCCCCTGAATACCTCGACATAGGGTGCAAGAATCGCCCTGAGCAGGGGCGATCTGGACCTGAGAATGCCGACGGTGAATCCGATGGAGAGTGCGAGCAGGAACGAAAGCAGCGAGACATACAGGGTAACCCACAGCCCCTCGATCAGCAGGGGGAGGGCGTTGGCCAGGATGTCGAACCGGAATTCGCCCATGCTCGGCGGCAGCCTTTCACTCGACCTTCAACCAGCGGTCATGGATCTTATCATATGTCCCGTCCGCCCTGATTGCGGTCAGAGCGACGTTGATCCTCTCCGTCAGCGCGTCGGCACCCTTGGGTGCGACGACGACGATTTCCGCTTCGGCAAGGGGTTTCCCCACAACCTTGTACGAAGGATCCGTCTTGATCTGGTTCACAGCGTACGCGTAGCCGACTATCACGGCGTCGATACGTTTGAATTTGAGGTCCGTAAAGGCTTCGGGGTTATAATTGTAGCGTTTGATCTCCTTGAAGTGGTCCTTCAGCTGGTCCGCCAGTTGTTCACTTCCCGATCCCAACTGGACGCCGACGATTCTCCCCTTGAGATCCTCCTTGTCTTTGACGGCGGATTCATCCTTTCGGACGACAATCACATCCGGGAGGGTGTAGTAGACGTTGCTGAAGTTTACATTCTCGTTTCTTGCTTCCGATTTGGACATGCAGGTGATCAGGGCATCGAAGTCGCCCTTCTTCAGCCCTCCGAGAAGCCCCTGCCATTCGGCGTCGACAAACCTTGCCCTGACCCCCATCTGCCCGGCTATGGCCCGCCCCAGGTCGACATCGAACCCTTCGAATTCGGCCGTCTTTTCGTTCTTGGACTCGAACGGCGGGTACTGGGCACAGAATCCGACAACCAGTTCACCTCTTTCCATCACTTTTTTCAACGAATCATCCGCGGCTGCCGAAAGGGGCGGCACCAGCAACAGCAAACACATCCCGAACACAAGTGCAATCCTTCTCAGTTCCATCTTCCATCTCCCGATCGCGATCACGCATTGTCACAGGGATTTCCCTCATTCACTGCCAGGAAAGAAATCCGCAAGCCTTTATTCTCCAAAACGGCCCGAAGCACCTCCATGAACACACCGGTGCCGGGTACCATCCTCAGCGCATTCCTTCCCCCACCCCCATCGCCCAGGCCCGCGACCTCACCTCCCCTGTATCCCAGGCATGTCCGGTTCACTCCACAATTGGGGCTGCCATCCATTCCCATGATTCCGACAATCTCGTACCCGGCCTGTACGAACGCCTCGATCTGATGGACCGATGGCGCAGAGATGCTCTCGCAGTGAGATCGAAAATTGGGATGATCGTATTGTTCTCGAGTCATACCCCAACGGTTGATACCCAGGTAGGCGAGCTCCGGGCACGGAAGCTGGAGCAGTCCGACTCCGTCATCGATGTAATTTTTCAAAACATCGGCGTGGACTCCCCCCACCTTTGCAAGCGGTTGCACCTTTGCATTGGAATTGAGAAGGCAGTGACATACGACGAGTACCCTTCTGCTGCGCAGCATCATCCATTCTCCTGCAACCTTCCAGTCGCCGCCAGGAAAGAAAACACAGATCCGCCCTCCAAACCTTCGATCGTCTTCCCCACCATGCCAGGTGATCTCATTTTCCTCTTTACCGGGCTTATGGCTCCGACAAACGGACATAGACTCTGTCAGGCCCGTGTGCAGGCAGGGTATCCATGCAAATGGCTTACGAGAGCATTTATCTCATCCATGAAAGCCATTATATGACACATTCCAATTTGTCCAATTGGAATTGTCTATGCAAAAATACTTATTTCCAGAGAATATCAATGGAATTTCAGGAAATTGGGCCATACAGCCCTGTACTCGGTGGAGCCTGAAGCAGGAAGAGTCCGAGTTCATGGGGGGAACAGGCAACAGAAAGTTTTCGAAGGCCGCGGAAAGAGGTTCTTCCGGCATTTTCTCATAAACGCTTGCCTGGACGGTTGTCGCACAAAGGACAATTACACCCGACAGGACGTCAGTCCCGCAACGACGTATGCGCACAACAACGACGTTCCCGCACCAACGTCATTACGGCCTTACAAGGTCACTACGTCCTTACAACTCCTTCGCGTGAACGGCAGCGGTATATCTTCACGTTTCCAAAAAGCGATCATCGCAGCTTTGAACGGGCATGCCTTTGCCGGTGGATGCATGATTGCAGCGGCGGTCGACCATCGAATCATGGCGACCGGAAAGGCAAAGATATCATTGAACGAAGTCACTTTCGGGTCTACGTTCTTTGCGTGAATCGTCGAGGTGTTGAAGCACTGCGTCGAAGCGCGAAACGCGGAGAAGATCCTTTACTCGGGAAGAGTGTCGGGGATAATGGAGGTATTGAACTCGAAACACGTCTTGCCGCATGTATGGCGTTTCGATCCACCTGTAGGCAAGAAATACGGCATTCTGCTCCAGTAAATAGTAAGAACACCCCATTTCATCAAGGTTGGCAAGTCATGTAAGAAGGAGGCATTCAGGAGATTCAGCCCGGTATCGGGAGGGAAGGCAGCAGCTTTCCTTCCACTCTCACGATTCAGTCTTTTCCCCAGCGCATCACCTCTATTGGCGTCTTCAAACTTTGAACGCGGGCGGTTTCCCTCGATAGACTTCCAGGCAGTACAGTGCAGGATTTTTCTTGCCCTTTGAAGCCTTGCGGATTGCCGGGCACTACCTGGGTCACGGTATGTCCGTTGAAGCAGCAGACCGGTGGAAGGGAAAGGGGGAAAACGGTTCTCGATCCACGGAATGCGGATTTTGTCCAGCGTACAGGTTCCTTGTTAACAGCTCATCAGAAAGGAGGGAGATGATGAGAAAACTCGTGTCTGCTTTTTGTGCAGGTTTCTTTCTGCTTGTCGTTCCGCTGTCCGCAGGGAACAGCCAGGCTGTGCTGACTCCCAAGCTTGCCGATCTCAGCGGGATTGTCAAGGATGCAAACTGGGCATTGGTTCTTGGCAAGGCCTTCTTCTTCGATCAACAGGTCGGCAGCGACGGACAGTCCTGCTACAGCTGCCATTTCAGCGCCGGAGCGGACCCTCGACTCAACAATGTCCTGACCCCCGGCTTTTTGAAGGAGCCGGAGGAGGACACTTCCTTTGGCGCCATCGATAACTTTGACGGAGAACCGTTGCCGAATGCCCCCATCGGCACCACCAAGTCCGGGGGGTTCCCCATCGATGCCACCTACCGTCTCAAAGCGGATGATTTTCCTATCTACGAACTCTCCGACTACAAAGACAGGAACTCACCCATCGTGATCGCAACCGATGACGCCGTTTCGTCTCCCGGATCGTTCGATGCCACGTTCTTCAAAACAAGGCGTATATTCGGGGTGAAAGACTGGTGTGGAAAGCCGAACAACGATATCTTCCATGCGGGAAAATACGCTGCCCGACAGGTGGAACCGCGAAACACACCGACGACGGTCAATGCCGTTTTCAGTCTTTTTCAGTTTTGGGACGGCAGAGCCCATCGAAAATTCAACGGGGTTGGAGTCTTCGGGCCGAGGGATATTGCGGGGGATCCCCAAAAACGGCTGATCGTATTGGACGGCGCGGGGAAACCCCAGCTGGGTTACCTGGACCTCGATGACGCGAGCCTGGCTTCCCAGGCGGTCGGACCTCCCTTGAGCGAAAAAGAGATGTCTTGTGAGGGGCGCACGTTCGCGGATGTCGGCAGGAAGATGCTCCTGCGCCGGCCGCTTGCCTTGCAGAAGATTCACCCCCAGGACAGTGTGTTCGGAAAACCCGGACCATTCGGCGATCTTCGTCTTCGTTTCCTCACCGGTCGAGGCCTCAGGGTCGGATTCACCTATTCCGACCTGATCCAGAAGGCGTTCCACGAGAAATACTGGAAGAGCAACGGCCGGTTCATCATCACCGAAGGTGGCCAATTGAAAGCCGGTGGAAAGCATGGGTACACCCAGATGGAACACAACTTCTCCATGTTCTGGGGTATCGCCATCATGATCTATGAATCGAAGCTGGTGTCGGACAAAAGCCGCTTTGACGATTGCAATCCCGCACTGGTCGCGGGAGTACCCGTATGCCAGAATGTTTCCGATGCGCTGACTCCCGGTGAATTGGACGGATTCCGCCTCTTCACCCTGTTCGGGCCCAATACCGGCGGTCGTCCCGGACCGGCGTGCAGCGCCTGCCATCCTTTACCCCTGTCGGCGGAATCGCAGTTCCAGGCGGGGACGAGTCTCGTGATGGTGGAACGGTCCCGCATGAATGACCGGGGACCGGGAACACCGGCCGTCATCGAGGGTGCTGTCCATGATCGCGGCTTCTTCAATATCGGGGTTTCCCCTTCCAGTTTCGACCCGGGAAATGGTGGGACCGATATTTATGGCAATCCCCTCTCGATTGCGCGCATCTTCCTTGCCGAACAGCTGGGTCTGCCGGTCAATGACACCTCGGGCGTCACCGACCCGTGCAACACCCCCACCTTGATCGAACTCGGCGGCACTCCGGTCTATCCGGGCTGTGACACCGACGTGAACGATACCACGGATTCGGTGGACCCCAGCTTCGACTGGAATGAGGAGCGTGAGATGGTGGCGGGGAGCTTCAAAACTCCGACCCTTCGGAACGTGGGCCTCACTCCACCCTATTTCCATAACGGCGCCTACGGCACCCTGCGCCAGGTGGTCGAGTTCTACAGTCGTGGAGGCAGCCGGCGCGACAAGAGCCTGATCGATCCCAGCTACACCGGTGACACGTCGGGTACGGGGCTGCTGGGGAAGGAAGGATTTCCTGTTCCGGCGCCTGACTTCGGGACCAATGTCGACCGCTTCGTTCAGCCTCTGGACCTGACCGACGACGAGATTGACCATTTGACCGCCTTCATGCTGACCTTGACCGACCGGCGTGTCCAGTGCGACCAGGCGCCGTTCGATCACCCGTCCCTCCTTGTGATGATCAGGGCCAAACCGACCGACGCCAATCGTGACGGGCGAGCGGATGATGTCCTGTTCGAGCTCCCGGAAATCGGCGCGTCAGGCTATGATCCGAACTCGGGTTTCTGCGTTCATAACAAGGGAGACCTCTTTGAGCCGGGCATGCAGGCTCGTTCCGGCGGTCTGCGTGTGCCTCTGGCGGAATAGTCGCCGGGGCGGATAAACAGACACCGGAATCACGGCTTGTCTTCAGCCGATCCGCAATCCAGCCCTCAACAGAACGGCGGCCGGCCGGAAGGGGTCGCCGTTCTTCTGAAAGGGCAGAGTCAAGGGATGCAAGACCTTGTGGGGTGACGTTCGAATCGGGTCTGAAACCCTTTCAGGTGTTCCCCTCGTGGCAGAATCCTCACCGGTTGCTGTAAAGAGTGAAAAAATCAAAATCTGCGGGAATGTGCGGTTTGCCTGGAAGGTTGTTGGCGGCACAGATGCCCACTTTCGAGCCGGCCAGGGAAACGGTCCCCAGCCCGATTGTTGTCCAGGATTCACCGTCCAGGCTGTAATCGCCGGTATAGGTATCTCCCTGTTTCGTAATGCGCAGGTAAAACGTGGTCGCCGATGCCGGAACGCGGTGGTTGGTCGGTGTTCCACCGGTCTCCACGTCAAAGTTGAATGAATTTCCGTCGGTGAAGGCCCGGTTCACCTGGACGTACCTGTCCCGACCCTGGTAGACCATCAGTCCGGCATATTGAAAGTTTTCCGTTGGGTCGATGGTACATTTCGTAACGATTCTGAAGTCGCCTTCGGGCGCCGGCGTCAGAAGCAGGTTCTTCTGTTTTTCCGTCGACTCGAAAATACCGCCGGTTTGAGTGACTATGCGCAGATGCCCGGGGCGGGTGATGAGACTCCAGTGGGTTGGGTCTTCACGCGCCCAGGTCCAGCGAGGGTCCAGGGACGAACCGTCAAAATTGTCCGTCCACCTTGAACTGTATCCCCCCCACTCATCTGCATTTGCCGGAAGACATGCCATCAGCAGCATCAACAAGAATACTTCGACCATCCCAATGCATCTGCGCCCGTTGAAACTCTGTCTCATGGTGTTTCTCCGCATTGTGAGTCGCAAAAGAACCGGATGGGGGATTTGAGACCCCGCCTGCCAAGCTGTCCGCATGGAGACTCGAATATCAAAAACCCGATACTACGAATAGGCAAGACATGAGCATTCCAGGTCGCCCTTGTTTGCCAGAATTGTTTCAATCCTCAGTGAGGAAACAGTAAGACGGTATGCTGCATACTATATCCCAAATTGAGCGATCTTCATGGAAAAAGATCCGTCCGTAGATCGCCTGCTCCTTGAGCGTGCGGAAAAACCCACTACGGGCCGAGGCGCCTGCCGGCGCATCGCGCCTGCTCCTTGATCGTGCGGAAAAACCTCTCCACCACCCCGTTGGTTTGACGCTCCTCCAAGAAGGCAAAGCTCGGAGTAATTCCCCAGTAGCGGAGCTGAGTCTGGAAATGGTCCGAGAGGTATTGCGTCCCGTGATCCATGCGAAGGCTGAGACTGTGCGCCTGGGAGCAGGTGCGATCAGAGAGGTGCAAGTCCTCTCTCGGGAGGTGCCCAATCCCGATAGCTGAAGGTAACTGCGTCGTCGCGAGGCGGGGTGGGGAGCAATCGGAGGCGAACTTGCAGTCCGTAGGATGACGAACACGATTGGGGCGAACGTTACGACGAGCCTGCTCGTCCAAGGCGAATTCCAGACCGGGACACGGGCGAGAGCACGAGGTCTGCCAGAGGTGGAATTGAAAAGGAAATAAGCTTAATGGCGAGCCTGACGCTGAAAGTCCTGTCTTACACCCACGAGCATCGTAACAGTGCGAACTCATGCCCGTTTTCTGCCCTTCCGACGCATCACCTCTTAAACTCCTGTGTGAGTAAACGAGGATACCCCAGAGAACTCGGCATCAATCTTCTTTGAGGAATGCGTCTATTATTTGTTCGACCTCGGTCGTGTTCTGCTGATCGAGCTTGCCGTCTTCCCCTGGATTTAAGGGGAAAGCGCCAACTCCGTCGTAGGCGGTCCTTCCCTCATGAGCCATGAACATATCCAGGTCGTTTCCCGGATACAGAATAAAGGCGCCACGCACATCCCTTAGTGCGTCCCGGTAGGCATGCATCTTGTCGATGTCATGGAAATGGTACGAGTCGATCTCGTTGTCTTCCACTCTCCCTTTGAACTTGGCGTCGAAGACGATCTCTCTATTGCTGCTCTGGATTACTATATCCGGAACTAACTGATGAGAATAGCTCTCCAACCTTGCTTTATAGGACTTCTGAAACCACAAGGTAAGTCCGTTATCATAGGAAACCAGCAGTCCCGTCACGAGCTTTTGTTCGAGAGGGTCGCTTTGAACGATGGGGCTTGCGCTAAGCACCCTGGAACGAAGATCTAGAATCTGTTTAACCGCAAAGAAGCACCAGTATTCGTACAGGGTAGGGATATCCTTGGTTTCCATAATGTTTTGAAAATCCATAGAGTGGAATTGAGCCCTGCTCAGTTGGTATAGCAGGCAGTACAAATGGTAGAGGTGTCGGTAGCCGTCCCTTTTTTGCAGTACCTGGGAGCTCGCCGGCACATAGGTCATTATGCCAACATCTTTCCACAATGGCGCCGAGAGGAAAGAGCAAAGCTTTCGATCGAGAACGGAAAGCTTACTTGCCAGCTCCGGGTTCAAATAGCCCCCACCTCGCCCGACAAGGACCTCCATCAGTATGGTTAGCCTGTTTGCCAACTGCTCCAGTACAAACTTGATGAATCGGTTCTCGGGCGTGTCGAAGGTATGGCTCTTTTCTTCGCACCAAACATCAGAAGGAAAGAAGAAGCCGTCGGTCTTCTCATGAAAACGCCCCGCCAGATGGGTTTGGGCAATGGAGCGTGCCGGGTCAATGGAAACCAGGTAATTGGTAGC
>JABUEY010000024.1 GCA_013314815.1 Syntrophobacteraceae bacterium | reverse complement strand
GGCCGAGGACAAGGACAAGTACCCGGATACTCATCTTCTTTCCTCTCATCTTCTTCCTCCCTCAAAGTTTTTCAATTGATCCCGTCCACCCGTACGAGCGTATGCCTCGTCTCCTCGAACTCCCTGCATGCCGAATGCATTGAATCGAGCTCCCTGATGCCTTGAATCGGTATCCTACCCCCCCGCAACGGGAGGAAACATGACGATGCGGTCCCCGTCGTTCAGGACCGAATCGGGTTCTGCCGGGCGTCCACTGACAAGAACGATCTTTTCCACGTCATCCGGAATACCCAGGGACTCGATTACGTGAATCAATCGAGTTCCTTCGGGAACATCCAGGATGACAGGCGCATTGTCCTCGGGTCCAAACCTTCTCAGAGTGGCGTAGAGGCGGACTTCCACGCGCATGGCGGCACCTCCCCCCGGAATCTCAGCCAAGCCCCAGTTCCTTCAGCTTCTCGACGGTCGGAACGCCGTTTCGATCCCATCCCCTCAACCGGTAATATACCTCGATCATCTCGGAAAGACGGCAGACGCTTCCCTGCCCCGGACCATCGGGCAATGCCTCTTTGAGCATTCTCGGCGGCAGTGAGTCGTCCTTGCCCGAAAACCCCGCACGAATCATGAACAGCCTTTCGGCGTTGAAGATTCGTTCCCCGGCCTGAACGAGTTCAGCGAGATCGTAGTCGGCTCCCGTCGCCGCATTCAGCAGTTCCATGATCCCCTGCGGACGGATGTCCCGGGTGGGGGTCACCAGGTTCCTTATGGAGAAGAAGACGCACAGCCCCGCAGAGTCGATGATGCTGAAAACGTCCTGCCAGTCTTTGACAATTTCCGCCTTGTCATCACAACTCAGGGGATCGACCAGCATGGGTACGCCGAGCAGTTCGATGTACGCCGGGTCTCCCCGCATGTGGGATGCTCCGATGGGCGAGGTGGCATAAGCCAGTCCCATTCCCTGCTCACCCCGCGGATCGTAGCCGGCAAACTCCTGTTTCTTGCTCACCATGGCCAGTTCCGGATGGCCGTAACGCTCCGCAAGCCGGTAGCTGCCCTGGGCGAGCAGATCGCCGAAGCCCTCCCTCGAGGCCGTCTTGCGTGTCAGTTCCACCAGCGCATCGGCGTCCCCGAAATGGAGGGGACCGCCCACATCCGATTCAGGCAGGTATCCTCGCTCGAACAGTTCCATGGCGCATGCGATGGTGGAACCCATGGTCATGGTGTCCATGCCCATTTCATTGCAGATGTAGTTGGCCTTGGTCACCGCCGCCAGGTTGCTCACCCCGCAGTTGCTCCCCATGGCGTAGATCGTCTCGTACTCCGGCCCCTCGCCTTCTCCCCGAAATCGCGGATCGTCCACCTTCGTCACACGGCCGCAGCCGATGGGGCAGCTGAAGCATGCCTTCGGGCGCACGAGAAACTTGCGGGTGAGTGTTTCTCCGTGGATATCCTCCCAGCCGTCGAAGGTTCCCTGCTGGAAATTCCGAGTGGGAAAGACTCCGAAGTTCTGGGTCGCCATGACGGTGACCGCGGTGCCGTGCAGGTGGAGAGGATGTTTGCCTCCTTTGAGGGAATCGCGGAATCGCTTGTTGATCTTCTTGACCAGGTCTCCGAAGGCCCGAGGGTCGTGCAGGGGCACGTCCCTGCTTCCCCGCACGGCCACCGCCTTGAGATTCTTCGAACCCATCACGGCTCCCACCCCCGAGCGCCCTGCGGCCCGGTCCCGGTCGTTCATGATCGAGGCAAAAAGGACTCCCCGCTCGCCCGCAGGCCCGATGCAGGCCACGCGGGCGTCCGCACCCATCTCCCTGCGCAGGGCTGCATCCGTCTCGTGAGTCGTTCCACCCCACAGCCCGCCGGCCGGGCGAAGCTCCGCCTTCCCTTCGTCGATGCGCAGGTAAACGGGCTCGGAGGCCTTTCCCCGGAAAACGATCATGTCGACTCCCGCTTTCTTCAATTCCGCAGGGAAGAATCCTCCCGAATTGGAGCAGGTCACCGACCCCGTAAGGGGCGACCTGGTCATGACCATGTACCTGGCCCCGGTGGGAGCCTTTGTTCCCGTAAGGGGGCCCGCCGCCATAATCAGGGCGTTTTGCTCCCCCAGCGGATCGCATTTCGGATCGACATCCTTCAGCAGGCGATGGATGCCGAGCCCCCGTCCGCCGATGAAGCTCCTGGCGATTCGAGGGTCAAGCGCCTCTTCCTCGACTTCGCCCCTGGTCAAATCCACTTTCAGGGTCTTGCCTGTCCATCCGTACATGATGCACATCCCTCAATGAATGATTGTCTTCGAATCCACTTCCGCACAGCTCCGGGTAAGGTGAATACTCAGCCAGCGAGGGTTTCTTCGATTCCCCGTTCGAGGGCTTCGATCATCAGGTCGATCTGTTCTTCCTCGATAATGTAAGGAGGTCCGATGACCAGGGCGTCTCCGTCGATCCCGGCAAGGCCCGTCGACCTGTAGAAAAGAAATCCGCGGTTGAACAGGTTCTGCCACAGTCTCTCCACGAACTTTTCTCGCCGTGGAAACGGCTGAAGGGATGCCTTGTCCCTGACGAATTCGATTCCCCACAGAAAGCCGACTCCACGAATCTCGGCCACGTTCGGATGATTCAGGAACCTGGCGTTCAGCTTTCTGCCGAGGTCTGCTCCAAGCCGATCCGCTCTTTCCACCAGTCGTTCCCGTTCCATGATGCCGATAACCGCCAGGCCGGCCGCCGCGGCCACGCTGTGATGGGAGAACGTGCCCCCGTGGACGAAACCGGCACCGCCGCCGCATACGGCATCGAAATGCTGTCCCTGCACTCCCACCGCTGAAAGCGCGATGGTCCCTCCGGCAAGTCCCTTGCCCATGGTCACGATATCGGGCACCACTCCGTAGCGTTCCGCCGCAAACCACCGCCCCGTCTTTCCGAATCCGCACAAGACCTCATCGAGGATGAGCAGAACCTCGTAGCGGTCGCAGATCTCGCGGATGAGATCGAAATAGCCCGGAGGCGGCGGGACAGCCGCTATCGTGGCGCCGCTCACCGTTTCGGCAAGGAAGGCGGAAACCGTTTCATGCCCGGTGTTCTGGATGGCTTCCTCGAGGGCCAGGGCACAGCGCAGGCTGCAGCCGGGATAGGTAAGGCCGAAGGAGCATCGCAGGCAGTAAGGGGGAGGAATGTGCACGACTTCGGTAAGCATGGGAGCAAAGGGGGTCCGGAACGTGGTGCGCCCGGTTGCGGCCAGGGCTCCGAGAGTGAGTCCGTGGTAGGATTTCCAGCGGGAAATCAGGCGGAAGCGTTGATGACGGCCGTTTTCGAGGTGGATCTGCCGGGCGAGCTTGATGGCCGTTTCGACCGCTTCACCTCCCCCTGAAAGGAAATAGAAGCGTTCAACACCCGGCGGGGCATGAGCGGCCAAAGCCCGGGCCAGTTCTTCCACCGGCTGTGTGGTGAACATGGTAGGGTGGACATAATCGCACCGCAACACCTGGTCATAGATAGCGCGCGCGATTTCTTCCCGCCCATGGCCGACGTTCACCACCAGCGGACCTCCGCTGACATCCATGAAACGCCTGCCTTGATCATCGAAAAACCAGATTCCCTGCGCCCCGGACATCATGGGCAAAGCCTTGTCCAGGCGCCTCGGAAACACGTTACCCGGAATTCGGTTCATGGGTGCATTCCTCTCCTGAATATGAGTGCCCTACTTTCAGATGATTCCGCGTGAAGAAGAAAACCCGGCCCTCGGATCCCGTCATGTTCGAGTCGCAGTTCGAACGCACCGTCGGCAACAAACACACATGACTGCCGGCAGGATCCCGGAAAAGAAATACGCAATAGACGTGCCAAACTGCGGCAACCGAGTGTCGAACAGGGAGAAGACAACGCGGCGAAGTGAGGAGGATGGAGCCGATCGAAAAATATGAAAGTTCGAAGAGGCGCACCTGCGTGGAGGGCTCTGCACTCCGCCCAGATGATTCGGCCTGTGAACAAGGCCTCGTTCAGGCGTCCCGGGAATTGCACTACCCGCGATGCGCGTGATGTCCGGGGAAATGCCCTTTGGTAAGCCGGCGCCCGTTATCGGCCGCGTGGTTGCCGGCCGGGCTGATACTGCAGGGTCTTGGGAAACGAACAGGCGGCGACGAAGGCAAGCCGATCCTTGGATGGAATTCCGATTCCTCTTGAGCAAAATCCAAAAATAGGGAATCATAATCAGGACGATTAGGAAACATTTCATGGCCATATTATCCCGATTGACCAGGAAAGAGACTTCGGCCATCTTGTGCAAAACGCTAAGGACGGGGAAAGACGGCGGATCGCGAAGACCGTAGCGAGGTTCCACATGGCGGCACAGAAGAAAACCCTTTTGATCATCTCGCTGGACAGGAAGGTCACCAATTTCCTGCGGGCCATCATCCACAATATCATCGGCAGTGAGGTGAAGGTATACGGGCAGTCCCTGGAGGAGGGGCTTCTGAAGCCGATTCCGACCGACGTGGTGATGACGTCCGGAGCGTTTCTCGTGCCGCGGGTGAGGGCCATATACCCGGATGCAGTCATCATTGCCCCGACTCGGCTGATCACGGGATACAATCTCGAAAAGGTGCTCATGCTTCCCCGCGGGACGAAAGTCCTGGTGGTGAATGATCCGCGCTCGGCCACGGAGAACACCATCGAGTCGCTGAGAAACATCGGCATCACTCACATCGATTACGTGCCGTACTGGAGGGGATCCAGGCGCGATTACAGGGAAATCGGCACGGCCGTTTCACCGGGAATGTTTCATTTGTGTCCGGTGAGGATTCCAAACCTGATCGACATCGGCCCCCGGATCATCAGCATCCATTCGTTCTTTCGGCTTCTGGTCGCGCTGAACCTGGACCCGGGATACCTGGAGAACTACGCGACCTACACCCACAACTTCCTCATGGAATCCAGCCGCAAGCTGGCGGCTGTTCTCGAACATTCCGAACTGCTGCGCAAGTACCAGGAAGTCATCCTCGACCAGTTCGAGGACGGCCTTCTTTCGGCCAACGATGCGGGGGATATCGACATTGCCAATAAGTCGGCGGCCAGGCTTTTGAGGACGAGCACCGAAGCGCTGCTGTCTTCGAACATCTATGAACTGCTGTCGGTTTTCAAGCATACCACGAACCTGATGGATGAATCTCACGAAGATTTCCGTTCTTCGTCCATTTACGAATACGACAGCAAGCAGGTGCTCATCCAGAAGATCCCCGTAACGAGCGAAAACGTCGTCAGGCATATCTACACCTTTCGGGAGATCGCGCGCATCCAGCGGCTGGAAAAGGACGTAAGACTGCGCCTGGCCCGGAAGGGATACATCACCAAGTACAGTTTCGACGAAATCTGGACGAACAGCCGGGTGATCCGGGAGCTGAAGGACAAGGCCCTGAGCTTTGCCACGACGGAGAAGAACATTCTCATTACCGGCGAGAGCGGAACGGGGAAGGAGCTTTTCGCTCACGCGATCCACGGCAGTTCCCCTCGACGGGAGGGGCCTTTTGTGGCGGTGAATTTCGCCGGGATTCCGGAGGGGCTCATCGAAAGCGAACTGTTCGGGTATGATCCCGGTGCCTTTACGGGTGCGAAAAAGAGCGGAAAAACAGGCTATTTCGAACAGGCTCACGGCGGAACGATCTTTCTGGATGAAATCGGAGATGCTCCCCTCAATGTCCAGTCCAGGCTCCTGAGAGTCCTCCAGGAAAAGGAGATCATGAAGGTGGGCGGCAGTGGAATCACCCCCGTCGATGTTCGCATCATCGCCGGCACCAACCGGAACCTGAACGAGGCCATGCAGGAAGGCAAATTCAGAAAGGATCTTTACTACAGGCTGAACACTCTTCCTCTCGAGATTCCTCCTTTGAGGGATCACAAGGAGGATATCCTGTACCTGCTCGACAGGTACCTCACGGAACGGTATGGAATCCACCGTGATTTCTCGCCTGCCGCCGTGGAATGCTTCATGCGCTACGGATGGCCGGGAAATAAGCGGGAGTTGATCAACCTGGCGGAATACATCTGCATTTCTGCAAGGAGCGCAGGAGTTGTCGAACCGGAGCACCTGCCGGGAAGCCTGGCGGACATCCTGATCACTCAGCCCGGCCAGGAATCGAAGGAAGAGGATTCTCACCGTGTCATCATGGAAGACCTCGTGAGGAGTTCGGCGCCCCTGGAGCCGCTCTTGTGTGTCCTGAGCACCCTGCGCCGCCGCAGGCGTTCCCTCAACGGCAGAAAATCCCTGATGAAGGAACTGCTGCACCACAATCATTTCGTAACGGAAGGAAGGATGAAGACGTACTTGAAGATCCTGAGACATGCCGGCCTCATTCACGTCGGATCCACCAAGCAGGGCACGGTGCTGACGGAAAAAGGGGAATCGTTTCTGAACTTCCTGATCTCCGGCGACAGGGTTCCCCCCGGGTTTATGAGCTGTCGCTGAGGCCGCCGCACCGCATTCGTCCCCGCTTTCCTTCCTGGTTTGGGATAATTGGGATATCCTGAAAAGATGCCATCCGGCGGCTGAGCCGGTCCGGCGAGGTTTCAAGCCGTCTGTTTCCTCTCGTTTGCTCTCCCGGTATGGATATCCGCCTTTCGCACGCATTGCCTTATGACCTTCCAGGGCCTCCTTTGCTTCGTGGCATGCCTCTTGCTCTAAGAGTGACGGGGATCAGGTGATCCCGCAACGATTTCGAGGATTCGCGTCCGGTCCGCTTCATGGCGAAGGCCGGCCGAGGGCAGGCAGGGGGAAGGGCTTTGGGGAGCGGCTTGATGAGAGAACGGGGAAAGTGTCGAACGGTGGAGGAGGCGATGAGCATGATCCGGCCGGGAGCCCGGATCATGGTGGGCGGCTTTGGGCTGGCCGGATATCCCGAACTGCTGGTGGAGAATCTCGCGGCCTGCGGCGTCGGCGACCTCACCGTCATCAGCAACGACCTCGGTTCTCCGGGAGTAGGGCTGGGAAAATTGCTGACCAACAAACAGATCAGGGCACTCATCGGCAACTACTACAACTGGAACCCCGAAGTGCCTGAAGCCTGTTTCCGGGGGGAGATCGAGGTGACCCTGGTGCCGCAGGGCACGTTTGCCGAGGCCATTCGGGCTGCGGGTGTGGGCATCCCGGCGTTCTACACGGCGGCTTCCGTGGGTACGGATCTGGCCAGGGACAAGGAAACGAAGGAATTCGACGGAAAGACCTTCGTGCTTGAACGGGCGATCCATGCGGATGTGGCACTTGTGAAAGCGCACAGGGCCGACGAACTGGGCAACCTGGTCTACACCAAGACGGCCCGCAACTTCAATCCTCTCATGGCCATGGCGGCGACTCTCACCATTGCGGAAGTGGACGACATCGTTCCCGTGGGTTCTCTCGATCCCGAGTGCATCGTTACTCCGCATATCTTTGTCGATATTCTGGTACGGAGGGATTGAGATGCAGGTCATCGTTCCGGCGGAGGAAGCGAAGGTCCGGATCGCTCGGAGGGTTGCCAGGGAATTCGATGAGCAGAAGCGCTCGATGGTGATCAACCTGGGGGTCGGAATCCCGACCATGGTGGCAGGTTATATCGAAAGGCACGATATCTATATCCAGGCTGAGAACGGCATGCTGGGAGTGGGCCCGCTGGCGGTGGGAAAGGAAGTCAACCGGCAGCTGATCAACGCCGGACGGCAGCCTGTCACGGAGACCCCCGGCTGCTGCTACTTCGACAGCGCGACGTCCTTCGGCATGATCCGCGGCGGCCACGTGGATGCAACGGTGATTGGAGCGCTGCAGGTGGACCAGGAGGGAAGCATCGCCAACTGGATCATTCCCAACGGCCGGCAACTGGGAGTCGGGGGGGCCATGGACCTGGTTTCGGGAGCAAGACAGGTGGTGGTCGCCATGCAGCACAACACCCGGGACGGAAAACCGAAGCTGGTGAAGTCCTGCACTCTTCCCATTACGGGGTTTTGCGAGGCGGACATGATCGTCACCGAACTGGCGGTGTTCCACCTTGGAGGAAGCAGGCTGGTCTTGAAAGAAATCGCCCCGGAAATATCCCTCGATACGCTGGTCCGTCTCACCGAGGCGGAATTCATCGTCTGCGCAAACCTGAAGACCATGAGCGTATAATGGCGCCAATGCTGCTGTCGTATTGTGAACATAGGTCGAGCCAGGATCAAGCTCCGGTTGAATGGACAGACCCTAACCAAAAGGATAACGCCGGACCACGCACATAAAACTCTTGATCAGCTGATCTCTAAAAAAACGGGTCAAACAAGACCAATCGGTGCGCATTGCGCCTGTGTAACATGGGAAAGAACCTGGAAGATAAGATGGATAAAGCAGGGTAATCCCGATAGCCGAAGGTAACTGCGTCGTCGCGAGGCGAGGTGGAGAGCAACCGGAGGCGAACTTGCAGTCCGTAGTAAAGCGAACACGTTTCGGCCTTACGTAGCGACGAGCCTCTTCATTAATGGTGAAGTCCAGACCGGGACGCGGGCGAAGGCACGAGGTCTGCCAGAGGTTTGCGAGACCCCGACAGGGCATAGGAACAGCCGGTCGGAGACCAGGTTCCGGAAGCCGGTCACGCCGGGTGGGCAGCGGGAAAGCGATGACCGGGCGCGTGGGGTGGTTGGTGACGGAATGCAGGGAAGTTCGCGTCATGTGAACCGGGGAGACCTGTCCGGGCCAAGGTGGGTGTTCATTGCGCTTGTGTTGGGTACGAAGAGCCCCCCGGGCAGGAGTCAGAGCGTCCATAGTAGCGAAGAAGCGGGGTAATTCCCGTGGAGCGAAGGGAGGCGTATGGTTCAGCCTGATCGATAAGATTCAAAGCCCCAAGACGCTTAACGCCGCATGGGCGGCGGTCAAGCGCAATGGAGGCGGCGCTGGATCGGACCACCAGAGCATCGAGGACTTGGAGAAGGACCTTGGGGGAGAAATTGAGCGGCTCTGCGAAGCTCTATGAACCGGTGATGGCGGATATTGGCGGCTATATAGCCGATGGACGTGTGCTGGAGCTGGTTTGAATATTTTAAGCACAGCCACAAACCGACCTTTGCAATGGTCGATAAATGGGTACGCCGACGTCTTCGGAGCATCCAGCGCAAGCGCCAAGGGCTCCACGGCATCAGTCGTGGGTACGATCATTATCGCTGGCCAAACGCGTTCTTTCGGATTCATGGGCTTTTCAGTCTTGTAGAAGCGCATGAAGCGTTACTTCAGTCCTCAAAGAGGTAAAACCACCGACCGGAGAGCCGTGTGCGGGAGATCCGCCAGCACGGTTCGGAGGGAGGGGCGGCGCAAACCAATGCGCCGTTCCTACCCCTATCGTTGTGGTGCGGGAATGACGGTGTGGTGCCGAATGACGTTGTGTTGTGAAACTGACGTTGTTGTGAAGACGACTCTGTGATGCCATCGATCTTTTGAATGAAAAGCATCGGAGTACTCGTTTGCGGGATGAACCAGGTCTAGTTGCCGCTTGCCTGAAAAGACGTGCTACTTTGCAGTGCTTAGAAAATACACGACGATGAGTAGATCCGTGCTCCGTGATGTATTAAGTTAATGCCTCACTCTGGATTAAATGGCGTTGAACAGCTATGAGGAGCAGATTCTTGCACGCGGGTCACCCGGTTCATTTCCGATGTTCCGGATAAGCCCGTATCCGTACTGGGCTTCGCGCGCGAAGAGCACGAAAAGATAGAATCTTGACCCTGCGCGAAGTCTTGTCGATTGAAGCGCTGGAGATACATTCCTTCGCGGGTGGCCGCATTTATGGTCGGAGAGCCTGAAGAAGACTGCTGGCCTGGAGCCGTCGGGCGGATACCGTCTTCGATGATTGGGCGTTCGATCATCCATCTGTGGTGTCTGCAGGGCGAGGGGGGGGGAGCCTGACCACATTCTTTTGGCGTCTGAAACCTTTGGCTCCTGCGGTCGGCAGGAGTCGACTGTAGATTCGGAGGCAGACTGAACGGGGTGTCCGATGATGAGGGAGCTATGCAATACAGTGAAGGGAAAATCGGTCGAGTCTTTACTCTGAGGCTTGAAGAGGGAGAGCGGGTGCCGGATGTAATCGAAGAATTTGCCGGCTCTCATGGTATCCGAAGCGCACTCGTGACCTTTCTGGGGGGTGCTGCGGAAGGGAGCCGGCTGATCGTGGGGCCGGAGAAGAACACCGGTGATGTCATCGTTCCCATGACGTATGCGCTCCGGGGCATCCATGAAATACTTGCCGTGGGAACGTTGTTTCCCAACGAGGAAGGCAGACCCGTACTTCACATGCATGCAGCCGCGGGCAGGGAAGGCAGGGCCTCGATGGGGTGCACTCGGGCAGGTGTCGACGTGTGGCTGATCGGCGAAGTCGTCATCCTGGAAATCCTGGGCATCGTGGGGCAGCGCAGAAAGAGCCCCGGAGCTGCCCTCGAACTTCTTCATCTCGGGCTGCCACACATCCCGACGGCATGAACGGGTTTCGGAGATCAGAAACCGGCATTTAACAGGTTTTCCAGTTGATCGAGCAGGTCCGTCGATTCCGGGCCGATTCCACCTGCCGGTCCGCTCAAAAAGGGAAACGGCCCCAAGACCGGGACAGATGCCAGCCTGGCCAGCGCTGCTGCGTTGGCCGCTATGCTCCGGTCGTCCCCGGGAGGGGTGTTTTCGTTCAGTATCAGGGCCGAGACGACAATGCCCCTGGACAAGGCCGCTTCCAGGGTGAGCAGCGAATGATTGATCGTTCCCAGGCCCGCCCTGGCCACAATAAGAAGAGGCAGCCGGAGATCCCGAGCCAGGTCCACGAACAGGCAGTCGTCTCTCAAGGGGACGAGCAGTCCTCCCGCGCCTTCCACGAGAACCACGTCTGAAACGGCTGCGACCCTTTCAAAGGAACGCCTGATCCGTTCCATGTCAATGCAGATACCTGCCCGGCGGGCCGCTTCCGAGGGAGCCAGCATCCCCGGCAGCGGATAGGGGCAGATGTCTTCCATGGGAGCCGCCGACCCGGACGCGGCTTTGAGCTTCACGGCATCGGCGGGCGAGAGGATCCCCCCTGCCCGGCGGCACCCGCTTTCCGCCGGCTTCATCACTCCCACCTTGTGCGTGCGGGAAAGATGGCGAGCCAGAGCACATGCCACAAAGGTCTTCCCCACTCCCGTATCCGTTCCCGTAACAAAGAACCCTCTGACTCCATCCATCGAAATCCCCGGTATCCTGCTTTCGCCCGCCACTGCGAATCTTCCCTCTTCACTTCTGCATTGCGTGGCAGCATCGCGGTGCTGAACCCGCCGCCTTCACACTCCATGCCTCACTGCGGCGTGAAGCTCACTTCGGAACCATCGGCCGGCAAGAGGTCCATGCCATGCCGATGTGCACGTTAAACGGGATGTGGAGCCCTTGTCAAGAGTTGGTTAACCTCATTGAAATAATTGGGTTGACGAACTCGGGGACGTCGTGGTATCCGGAATGACGGCCTGGAAAGGAGTCTCTCTCATGAACGCTGAGCGCCTGCTGGAACTCGATGCTCTCCACGTCTGGCACCCGTGCACACAGATGAAGGATCACGAGGAACTTCCGCCTGTTCCCATTGAAAGAGGAGAAGGGGTCTACCTGGTGGACTGCTCGGGAAAGCGGTACATCGACGGAATCTCGTCCTGGTGGGTCAACCTGCTGGGGCACAACCACCCGCGGCTCAATCAAGCGCTTGCACGCCAGGCCGGCAGGATTGCCCACCACATCTTTGCCAATTTCACTCATGAACCGGCGGTCAGGTTGAGCGCGGGGCTGGCTGCCGTCACTCCGGGCCGGCTGTCTCGAGTGTTCTTTACGGACAATGGTTCATCGGCCGTGGAAGCGGCTTTGAAGATGTCCTTCCAGTATTGGCAGCAGAGCGGATTGCCGGAGAAGACCAGGTTTCTTTCCGTAACGGGTTCATATCATGGGGAGACCCTTGGTGCGTTGAGTGTCGGCGGGTGCGATCTTTACCGCCGAATCTATCAGCCCATTCTGCTCAAGGGGTACCAGGCCTCCGGGCCCGACTGCTACCGCTGCGATGAGGGAATGCGGCGCGTGGACTGTAACGCCGAATGCTTTCGGCACCTGGAAAGCATTGTGGAGAAACATCACTGCGCCATAGCAGCCGTGATTCTGGAACCCATGGTCCAGTGCGCCGCGGGCATGCGGATCTATTCGCCGGTGTACCTGCGGAAGCTGCGCAGCCTCTGCGACCGGTATCAGATCCATTACATAGCCGATGAAATAGCCGTGGCCTTCGGGCGAACGGGGAAGATGTTCGCCAATGAACACGCGGGAGTGGCTCCCGATATCCTGTGCCTGTCCAAGGGCATCACCGGCGGCTATATGCCTCTTGCCGTGGTGGTGACCGGCGAGGAGATATACCGGGCCTTTTATGACGATTACGTCACGCTCAAGGCATTCCTCCATTCCCACAGCTATTCAGGCAACCCGCTTGCCGCAGCTCTTGCCGTGGAAGTGCTTGAAATCTTCAGGGAAGAAGAGATCATCCCACGGCTTGGACCCAGGATCAGCCGACTGGCATCCTATAGAGAACGGTTCGAATCGCTGCCGTGCGTGGGGGAATACCGGCATCTTGGAATGATCGGTGCAATTGAACTTGTAGCCCGCAGGGAAACAAAAGAGGGTTTTGCCTGGGAAGAGCGGGCGGGATACCGGGTTTTTCGCAGGGCACTGGAAAGAGGGGCACTGCTGAGGCCCCTTGGCAACGTGATTTATTTCCTGCCGCCGCTCACCATCAGCACGGCTCAGCTGGACGAACTGGCGAACATCGCTTTCGAGTCCATACGGGATGTTCTGGGATGAGCCGGCGGGGGCTTCGGGAAGGCGGGGAAGGCTGGCGGGCCGTGTTTCATTTCGACCCGGATCACGCGGTCTTCGCGGATCATTTTCCCGGACGCCCCGTGATCCCCGGATCACTGATCCTGGATTGCTTTCACAACACCATCCTGGATACCGAGCTGCAGGTGAAAGGGCATCCTCTGCGCCTTTGCGCAATAAGAAACGCCCGCTTTCTTCTGTTCGCAAGTCCGGGACGTGTCGATGTGGATGTCTTCCGGCAGGCAGCCGGGGAAGAAAGGGTCTTTTCTTGCAAGGCCCTGCAGAAGGGGAAAGTACTTTGTTCTGCGGTGCTGCATTACAGGCGGCCATGATGGGATTGCACAGAAGAATCCGGCGGGCTCTCGTCACGGGAGGAAGCCGCGGAATAGGGCTTGCCGTCTCCAGGCGCCTGCTCGATGCGGGAGTCGAAGTGCACTACTGCTCGAGGACTCCTTCGTCGCATAAACACGAGCGCTTCATCCATGTTCGGGCGGATCTGGCCTGCGTGCCGGGCGGAGCAGAGAGCATAATCCGGCACTTTTCCCAACAGGGCCTGGCTCCAGATGTGCTGGTCTGCAATGCCGGCGGGTTTCATGCGGCGCTTATCCCGCGGCAGGACGATCGTTTTGTTCAGGAACAGATGAATGTCAATTTCATTTCTCACCTTTGCCTGGTGCGCTGGGCCGCCGGCCTGATGATGATGCAGCGGTTCGGCCGAATCGTGGGGGTTTCGTCGACGGCGGCGCATTTTCCCGCAGCAGGACAGTCCGTGTACGGTGCCGCCAAGGCAGGCTTGGAAACGTTCCTCAAAGCGTGCGCCCTCGAATTCGCAGGCAAGGGAGTCACCTGCAACCGGGTTGTTCCCGGTTATATCCACACGCGGTTTTCAGAAGACTATCTTGCGGGAAGAAACCTGAAAAAGACGGTGCCCGTCGGACGAGCGGGGAGCCCCGAGGAGGTCGCGGAGGCGGTCTGTTTCTTTCTGGGAGAAAACAGCTCCTACCTGACGGGTGCTCAAATCACGGTCGATGGAGGGTTGGCACTTGCCGTGAAATGACGGCAGGATACGAAGATCGAAAGTTCAACATCTGCCTGGAGATCCTATGATGGACGATGTTCTCGAATGCCTGTGCAAGACCATTGCGGACCTGATCAATTGCAGCGAAGATGAAGTAACACCTGAAGCCAGGCTGGTCGAAGACCTGGGTTTTGAATCCATCGATTTTCTTGAACTGGCCATGACCGTTTCCAGCCGCTACAAGGTGGAACTGGATGAAGACGGTCTTTACCTGTCCAGCTTTCGTTCACTCCTGAGGAACGCCAGCCCCGAAGAAGCAATGGAGAGGCTCCGTGCCGCCTACCCTCATCTGCCTGTCCGGGAACTGCGTCACATGCTCGAAACGGCCGACCAGGGCAACGTGCTCAAAGTGAGCCACGTCGCATCCTACCTCCAATACCGGATGCAGGGTTCACCGAGCGCGCAGGCGGGCTGATCATGAAACGACGGGTCGTTGTCGTGTCGGTGGGGGTCTTGTCTCCGGCCGGGGTGAACTGGCCGGAGTTCAACGCCGGGATCTTCCGGCACAGGGACTGGTTTGCCCCGCTGCCCGACCATCTGCCGTATCCGGCGGCGGCAAGGGT
The DNA here is from genome assembly GCA_013314815.1 of Syntrophobacteraceae bacterium. Lineage (GTDB taxonomy): Bacteria > Desulfobacterota > Syntrophobacteria > Syntrophobacterales > Syntrophobacteraceae > JABUEY01. The sequence goes on along the minus strand of JABUEY010000024.1, from coordinate 22,672 downwards.
CAAAGACGAGGTCATCGATTCCTTCTTCAAGAACGGGGGCCGCCGTTTCAAATACCGGCGTTATTACAACCGGGCGACGGAAATGGGAGTCGTCGCCGCGTGCGAATGTTTGAACGGAATCGAGCCGGGTGCGGTCGATGTGGGGGAGCTTCCCGTCTTCTGGGGCGCGGGCCCGAACTTCGATTTGAGGGCGATGCCGGAATCGATGGATGAACATGAAATCGATGCTGTGGGATGCGAAAGGCGGTCAGAACCGAAGAGCGGGGCCGCAGCGGCGTGGATGCTCCAATACCTGCCCAACCTGGCGGCAAGCGCTGTTTCTTCGGCCTTTTGCACTCGTGGAGAAGCCATCACCTACGTCACCGCCTGTGCAGCTTCATCCCACGCCGTCGGTGAAGCCTTCCTCAAGATCCGCAGCGGGCTGCTGGATTTCGCTCTATGCGGAGGAAGCGACAGCCGTCTTAACCGCCAGGGACTGCTGGCCTACCTGATGCTTGGAGCCCTCTCGTCGGCACGCCCGCCCAGGGTCCTTCCCTTCTGCCGGGACAGGGACGGCTTTGTCCCGGGTGAGGGAGCCGCGGTCTTCTTGCTGGCCGATGAATCCCTGGCATTGTCCAGGGGCCTGCCTATACTGGCAGAGGTTGCAGGCTGCGGGTCGAGTTCTGACGGTTTTCGGCTCACCGACCCGGACCCGGAGGGGTTTGGAATGGAAAGGGCCATGTCGGCCGCCCTGAGGTCCGCCGGTGCATCGCCGTCCGATATCGATATCGTCAATGCTCACGGCACCGGTACCCTCATGAACGACGCCGCGGAAGCCCGCGCTCTCAGGCGTCTTTTCCGGCGTCCCATCGCCGTGACATCCAACAAGTCACAGTTCGGGCACCTGTCCGCTGCCGCCGGGGCCATCGAAATGGCCGCGTGTATCGCCATGCTTCAATCTCAACGGGTGACTCCCACCGTGAATACCGAATCAGGCACACCGGAAGAAGGCATCGACCTGGTGAAGAAGAGCCTGCATCGTCCCCTGCGGATGATCCTTTCCAATTCATTTGGATTCGGAGGCCAGAACAGCTGCCTTATCCTCAAGAGGTGGACAAGTTGAAAGGATTCGGTCCGTTCCGACTGATCGATTCCATCCGTGAATACGGCGCGGGAGAAACGATCACGACCCTGTGCCGCCTCGAGAACAGAAGGTCTGCGCTCGGAGAAATCAGCCTTTCGGCTATCCTGGTGGAACTGGCGGCCCAGACGTGCGGCCTGATCGAACGGCTCGATTCCCGCTCTGCCGGGCCTGTGGACTGCTTTCTCGGGAAAGTCAGACAGATGGATTTCGGCGGATTGCCGGGATGGTCGGACACGGTGAAGACTTCCGCCCGAAAGGTCTGCGCCGACGGTCGTATGAGCCTTTTCAGAGGAAGACTCGATACGGAAGAGGGGCTGGCCCTCGCCGATTTCGAGCTCCTCATGTGCACTGTTGAATCCGTGGGGGGAAACCGGAAACAGCGTGTCCACTACTGGCAGGACTACCTGCTGGGGCTGCTGAATACCCTGCCTCGGGATTCGTCGACAGGGAAGGATCCATGAAGATCATAGAAGAACGAGCAAGAAAAGTGTGCGGTGAACTCGAAGCCGCAGGAGTCTTCCGCAGGATCTCCGACAGTGAGACCCGGTGGAAGGTAAACCTGGCGTCCAACGATTACCTGGGTGTCGTGCACAAAGGGCTCCTTAAACCCTCTCTTGCCAGGTCCGCCCGTCTTTGCGCCACGGGAGGGAGCAGTTCCCGCCTGGTTTTCGGAACTTCCATGTACCACCGATTGCTCGAAGAAAAGCTTGCCTCCCACTTCGGCTACGAAGCCGCACTCGTCTTCACATCCGGTTTCATGGCCAACTACGGCCTGTGCAGCGTCTTAAAGGAACTGGCTGACGTTGTTCTGATCGACAAACGTGTGCATGCCAGCGTGGTGGACGGCCTCATGCAGACGATGGGCGGAAAGGCGGAGGTTCGCAGCTACAAGCACAACGACGTTCGCCACTACAGCCGGCTCTGTTCGAAACACGGCGCCGGTGAAACCATCACTATCACGGAATCGCTGTTCAGTATGACCGGCCGGCTGTGTGACCCGGACATCATCCACCGGGCCGCCGGCCACGGCTTCCTGGTGGTGGACGAAGCTCATTCGCTCGGAGCCTGCAGACCGGGAGGGACTGCCGTTTTCGGAAGGGCAAAGGGAGCGGACATCACCATCGGGACGTTCGGCAAGGCTTACGGATGCGCGGGCGGATTCATCCTCTGCTCGGAATCCATGCGGCAGTTCCTGGTCAACAGGTGCCGTTCTTTCATTTTCACCACTGCATTACCTGAAGTATACGCCGCGGTGGGTATTGATGCCATCGACCTGGTGTCGGGAATGGACGAAGAGCGCGAAAAGCTGGCCGGCCTTGCGAGGAGTCTTTCAAATGCCCTTCAATGTGAAGGTTTCCGTTCTACCGGCGATGCACACATCATCGCCATCTACTGCTGTAGTGCCCAAGCCGCGGTTAAGGTCAGCGGCATGCTCCGCGACGCCGGCATTGCACTCTACGCCGTTCGGCCTCCCACCGTACCTCCGCAGGAGATCCTGCTTCGAGTCTCCCTCAACGCCTTCCTGGAACCGGAAGACATCGACTACTTTCTCGATCGGCTCCTGGAAATCCGATCGGCATTTCCCGGTTGCTTCAGCAGTCGAATCACCTGAAGTGGTTCAGCATCTCGGTTCTCCAGGTTCCGAGGTTGGGAGGTGCTTTTTTCCAGTTCATCTTTAAATTTTCGACCACGGCCCTGAGATTGTCCAGCAGGTCAGCGGCTTCCGCCTTTCCCTCAAGAGCCTGAAGGATGAGCATGTCTTCGATGCCGTCCCTGAACGCCTCAAGCCGCAGGGAAGGAAGCAGGCGCCCGGTACCGGCCGGATCGGGGTACACCAGGACTCCCTGTTTCAGGTTGTCGGCGGCTCGGCTCGAAATCGTCGTCCATGGATCCGCCTTCCAGTCGTTTACTCCCCAGTAATAATAGCCGTCCAGTTTGTATTTCCAGAGAAGCCAGCCCACGCAGCGCAGGGAATGAGCAGGCCTGTGGATGGACGCCCAGTGGTTGGAATAGACACAAAGAGAGCCGCCCATGCTGTGGACCCTTGCTGCGTCCTGCTCTTTCAATGCGTCGGTGTGTGGAATCCAGGCAGCGATGGAGTCCGTGATGTTTTCCTGGGGCGCCATGGTCACGGCCAGCTTGAGGTCCGGCCGCCTGTCATGCATCATGTCGTAAAGGCGCCGGACCTCGGGATACCAGGCAGCCTTCGGTTCGTCCCACAGCTTGTACCTGAACTTTCCGGCCCATCGGGGTTCGTTGAGGACGACGTCGAGGTTTGAAAGGTGCTTCACCTGCTTGCCGATATAATTCTCGTATGCCTTGTCCGAGTCCCCGTACTTCTGGGAAAAGGACGCAGTCCGCCCGAGCAGGCTCTTGGCGGGAAGCTGGACCTGGTCGAAGCCGAGTTCATCGATGGCGACCTGCATAATTCGATAATACGATTCGGCTTCAGAAGGATTTGCGGGCGCAAGAATCTTGGCCGCCGAATTGAAACGATACCCGGCCAGGAACCTGAGCAATTCGATGGATTCAGACTCCGGGTCCGGACCCTGAGGCCGGATGATTCCCGCCTGGATGATCTCGGGGAATTGGCGGGGCAGGACGAAGTTCACCACCTCAACAGGGATCTTGAGGGATGTCGTTACCTTGTTGGTGTCCGTCCGCGCGGACTTGACAACGATCGAATACCTGCCGGGAACAATGTCGGGAGCCGCCGTGACCTTGAGCCAGAGCAGCGAGTTGCCGTCGGACAGGGCGATGGGATCGTTTCGGTGAAGGGGAACCAGGGGATCCGGAAGGCCACCTTCCTTCGTCCCCCTGCCCGGTACCCATTCCACCTGGAAGACCTCGACCTTCAAACCGGAAAAGGGGTTCGCATTGAACCTGATCCGCCTCACACTGTCGGAATCGGCCGCTCGGAACCGAATGGGCAGGCATTCCGATTCCCCGGCGGCCATCATGATGGACGGCTTCACGGTTCCGGTGGTGGACAGGTAGACCTTCCACGGCGGGATCTTCTTCAGAACCTTCAACGCGTCTCCGGCCGGCGCACAACAGCCCGTGCCCGTCCAGGAAATCACGCACGCCAGAGTGAACGCCATGCACGCAAGCCACCCCGTTATTCTCTTCATTGCTCTCCACCTCCCTGATAGAGAACCAGGTTTCAATAAAAATGCAGTTGCTGCTTTCACCTGGTAAAGAGACGATCTTTCTTGAATAGAAGACAAGTCCACGGAACTGCTGTATTCCATTTCTTCTTCATAAAATGACGACAAACAGACTGGATAAGAGTCCGCCCACAGCAAAAACCATAGAATGGAGCCGAAAAATATGCAAAGATAAATTGCGATTCTTGATGAACACTTTTCTTTCTGCTGGAGGTCGAAACAGGAAGACAACCCCATGAAAGAGGAATCACTTCGGGGAGAGGCGGGAGCCGGACGGCTCGGTCAAGGAATCAAGATCTTATACATGATGGCAACAGACTGACAAAATTTGTCAGTCTGTCCCGAAAATCGTTCTTTTTTTGTCACGATCCAGCCATTTGGGCAGAACGGTCATTCGGTCTTCGATACAAATGGAATGTCATTTCAGACTGCTTTTCCGGAATAGGGCGGCGTATTGGATGTTGCATGAAGTTCCAGGCGGTTTTCTGTGGAGTGTGTCCGGTTCGGGCACGGTTTATGAATAGACCGTGTCACACGGATATTTATGATGAGGAGTCTTCCACATGCAAGATCGAAAGCAGACCATGGAGATGCGGAAGCACAAGAGGACCCGCCTGAACGGCCATGCACTCGCGGCCTTTTTTACTCCACGCCACGACTTCATCGGACTCGGTCAGATCCTGGACATCAGCAGGGGAGGCCTGGCCATACGTTATATCGCTTTGCAGGATCAGATACAGGGGTCTTCGGAGCTCGAACTGTTCGGATCCCACGGGCACGTGGTGCACATCGGCAAGATCCCCTGCAGAGTGGTGTATGACCAGGAATTGAGGAGCGAGTCGCGGGGGCTGTTGAAGGTGAGGCGCTGCGGTGTGCAGTTCGGAGAACTGACCGGCAGGCAGGTGGAGATGCTCGAATCGTTCATGGCATCCTACAGGTCAACCGATGATGCCGATGCCGGTAAAATGGGGGGCTCGCCTTGCAGGGATGAACAGGAATCCGTGCCGGTGGTGGAGATCATTATCGAGACGGGATAGTTCAAAGTCGCCGGCGGATGCCTTTCCTGCCGGCAGCCTCTCATCAATGCGTGCCCGGACAGTTGTCGCACAAAGGTTGAATACACCCGCTCCATGGTCATTCGGCATCACAACGCCACATCTACAACACCGACATTCCCGCAACGCTATGGATGTGCCTGCGGGACGTCACTGCGGACGTTGCCCGGGAGGTCGCCCCAAATGTTGCCTCGGACATTACCCTGGATGTTGCCGCGATGGTGGGGGCGAAAGATTTTTCCCCCAACAGGTGCATCGACAGGGAATCCTATTCCGTGAAAACGATTGGGCATGGCCGCAGGCAGATCCAGTCCTGGCATGGGGAGAAGCTCGAAGGCGTTACAAGTCATTGGGCATCACAACGTAACGAAGATCATAGCGTCATTTTCGCTGAACATACCCACCGTCATTCCTGCAAAAAAGGTGGGAATCCAGTCTTAACGCAGATCGCTCCATGAAAATCTCTCTACACGGGATTGCCTTGCCCTATCCATCTTATATTCCAGGTTCTTTCCCATCACTTGAAACTGTTTCGCCATGCACGGTTAGTTTTCCTGGATTCCCGCCTTTGTATGACGTTGTGGATGTAATGACGTTGTTCTGGGAATGACGTCATCGAGGTACTGACGTTGCTGCGGGTGTATTCCACCTTTGTGCGACAACTGTGCGGGTACGATGTTTGTCCGAAAAACCGGTATTGGCCGGGAACCGCGGCGGTCTCGTTACACTACGAAGAGCCGGCTTTCCCTGCGTTCCGAACGGTTTCCTCTTCCCGGTCGACTTCTTCGATCAGGGAAACAAAAACATCTTCCATGCCGGGAAGGATTTTCTCCATGCGCCCGGGGCGGACGCCCAGCCTCTCCAGTTCCTTCTCGATAGCCGTTCGAGCCTGAACGGCATCGTCTACGACCATGTGCAGCCCGGCTCCAAACAGTGCCACGCTGCGGATTCCGGGCAGCTTTGCAAAGCTGTCCATGACATCCTGCGGGGAGGAAACGAGTACCTCGATGATTTCTCCGGCCATGCGGCGGCTCTTGAGTTCGGCGGGGCTGCCGAGGGCTGCCAGGCGCCCGCGGTAGATGAGGGCGAGTCGATCGCAGTATTCGGCCTCTTCCATGTAGTGAGTGGTAACGAAAACAGTCACTCCCCGGTCGGCCATGTCGTAAATGAGATCCCAGAAGCGTCTGCGGCTGAGCGGGTCGACGCCGCTGGTGGGTTCATCGAGGAAGATAATGGGGGGTTCGTGCAGAATGGCGCACGCCAGGGCCAGTCGCTGCTTCCAGCCTCCGCTGAGTATCCTGGTGAGGGCCCGTCGGTGGTCTGCAAGCCCTGCCATGTCCACTGCCCAGTCCTTTCTGGCTTCGAGGCGGCTGCCTCTCAGGCCGTAGATGCCGCCGTAAAAGTTGATGTTTTCTTCGACCGTGAGGTCTTCGTAGAGCGAGAATTTCTGGCTCATGTAGCCGATATTGGCCTTGATCTGTTCCGGTTGGGTGCGGATGTCGAAACCTCCCACGATGCCCTCCCCGGAGGTCGGTTGCAGAAGGCCGCACAGCATCCGGATGGTCGTGCTCTTGCCCGCTCCGTTGGGTCCCAAAAAGCCGAATATTTCGCCTCGCTCCACGTCGAAGTCGATCCTGTCTACAGCGGTGAACGAACCGAACCGCCGCGTGAGTCCGCGGACGGTTACGGCAGGACCTGGAGGTCCCGGGGGTGTCCGCCTCCAATCGTTTTTCTCCGCTCCAGGTAGATTCCGGGCTTCCCCATCTTTTGACTCCCCGGAACTCGAAAGCAGGCTCACGAAAACGTCTTCAATGGAGGCTTCCTGTTCCTGTGGTACTTGAAAGGAAAGTCCGGCCTGATCGAGGAGTTCTACCGATTCTTGCCGTGTCTTCTCGATGTCGTCGCAGACAATGTGTACGTTGTCTCCGAAGATATTGATACTCAGGCAGTCGAGGCCTGCGCGAAGCAGCCTGTTTACGGACCGGGCCTGCCTGCTGCGGATGTTGAGTATCCTGCCGCGCATGAGTTTCTTGATTTCCTCGGGGGTGCCCATGGCGGGAAGCCTGCCGTGGTCGAGCAGTCCGATCCGGTTGCAGCGTTCGGCTTCATCGAGGTAGGCGGTGGTGACAAGAATGGTCACCTGTAGTTTGAGGAGTTCGTAGAGAATGCGCCAGAAGTCGCGGCGGCTGACCGGGTCGACTCCATTGGTGGGTTCATCGAGGAGCAGCACTCGAGGAGTGTGCACCAGGGCGCACATGAGCTGCAGCTTCTGTTTCATGCCACCTGAAAGGTTTCCCGCCATTCGGTGCCGGAAGGGGGACATGGCGCTGAATTCGAGCAGTTCGTCGATCCGGGATGTCCTTCCCCGGCAAGGAACTCCGTAGAGATCGGCATAGAAATGGATATTCTCGATGACCGTCAGGTCGGAATACAGGCCGAACCGCTGGCTCATGTATGCCAGGTTGTCCTTGACGCCCTCGGGGTCATTGCGTACGTCTCGCCCTGCAACCGTCGCGGTGCCGTCCGACGGTTGCAGGATTGCGGCAAGCATCCGAAGGGTAGTTGACTTCCCGGCGCCGTCGGGACCCACGATGCCGAAAATTTCTCCCGGCCGGACTTCGAAGCTCACTCCATCGACCGCCAGGACGTCCCCAAAACGCCTCGTCAATCCCCGGGCCACAATTCCCGGTTCCCGTTCAGCCATCTTCCGTGCTCCTCGAATGCCTCCTTGCGATCTCTTTCCCTTGATCCTGGATACTCCCCGGTAAAGTTCAGAACACCGAATCCAGCCATGGTTCGAAAACCACCCTGGTGGTGTGATGCCATGCTTCTTGACGCCCGCAATTTCTCGCACGGTAATACGCCGTTTCCATCCGCGTCAAGGTTCATTCTCCATTCGCCGTAATCCCGTCTGCCCATCTGACAATTCAAAAAAGTAACGCCTCATCCACCCGGCCGTCTCGGATTTCGGGTGCAGCGCCGGTCAAAAATCGTGGCTTTTCGGATCGAGCGCCGCTAAACTGACCGGGATGTGCAATACGCCGGTGTGCCCCGCTGCGGAATCCGCCGGGCCGACGCTGTGCCGTCCGGCCGGGCACGCGGGTTGATGTGAGGTTTTCCTCTGATTTGTCATGAATGATGCCGCTGCTGGGTCTCGGGAGGATGATCAGGGCATGGACGCAAACAACAGGGAAGAGGCACAGGTACTGGAAGCCGACCGGGTATACCGCGATCGACTGGAGTTTCTTCGATTCATCAGAACTCTTGCGCGGGTCATCGCATGTTCTGTCCTGATAATGCTTATGGCTATCTCAGCGGGGACTGTGCTGCTGAGTGACGGCGCGGATTCGAAGAAAATTCTTCTGCCCCTGGCTCTTTCCATCCTGCCCCTGGCCGCTCTGCTGGTGCTGAGGTCCGGCCGGGGAGAGACCGGCGTCTCCTTGCCCGGATCCGTGCATAGCGGGGGAGAAAGCGGACCTGGAGAACCGGCCCGGAATGCGGAAGAATCGAGGCTGTAGCGGACGATATCGTTTGGGCTGACTGCACAGCGGGAGCCGCATTGCCTTCGAATACAGTCATTCTCGTGCGGACCCGGTCTGTTGTCACACAAGGCTGGAATGCCCCGCAACATCGTCATTCCTGCAACAGCGTCAATCGCCCTCACAGCCTCATTCCCGCAGAAACATCCTTCCCGCAACAGCGTCCTTACCTCCACATCGTCATTCCCCGCGAAGGCGGGAATCCAGGAAAAGTAACCGTGCATGGCGAAACCGTTTCAAGAAATGGGAAGGAGACCTGGAAGGCAGGATGGATAGAGCGAGGCAATCCCGGGTGGAAAGTACGGCGACATCTGCGTTTAGGCTGGATTCCCGCCTTTTTGTATGAAAGATGTTGTGATTGTTGCCGAATGACGTTGTGATCTTCGCGGGAATGACGTTGTGATGCCATCGATCCTTTGTGTGAAAAGCACTGGGGGTAATCGTTTGCCGGATGAACCGCAAAAAGGAGGTGCCCATGGCGCATGGCGTTAAAATCATGGTCTGGGGGGAATAAGCTCTTTTCAGCCGTCCCATGATGAAGGTGGAGCAGGTCTTCTACGATGGGATGACTTTGTCCGAAGCGCGCGGGGTGCTGGAAGCCTTCTACTGGAAGCCATCCATCAGGTGGGTGGTGGAACGCATTCATGTCTTGAAGCCGATACGGTTTACGAATATCCGCCGCAACGAATTGGGTGGAAAGATCGGTACGGGCAGTGTCAGGAGAGCAATGGCCGAGGGGGAAAGGGCGGCTTGAGGTCTTTGTCGAGGAGCAGCTGCAGCAGCGGGCGGCAATGGTATTGCGTGATGTGGCGTATGTGATTGAAACTCGGATTGAATTGACTACTCCCGGGGAGTCAACACGGGAAAACACAAAGATTCCCCTGCCTGAATACTTACGGGGTTGATGTCGCTCCCCGTTCGGGAGTACGGATTTAAACACCCTTGACATGCCTGGGGCGGTGCTTTAGTCTTCGATCACTTTCAAACGATGAAACCAGCTCAAAGGAGATCTATGGCTACGGCACGACTAGAGCTTGTGATCACTTCTGCCGGCGAAGGATATTCGCTGGGCGGTTGATCGCCGATGCTTCCACAGCGTGAAAGGCACGCTTTCCATCCAACCCGGAAGGAGGAGAGGGGTGTATCCGCTTCCACCAGGGGGCGGGTGACACGTGCGCTCATTTTTCTTCCCCGACCCTGGTCTGCCCCTGCGCTTTTCCTCCTGCCTTTTCGGGTGAGGCGTGGATGCTCCACAACAGGGATGCGCATTCATTTGTCCGGCCCGGTCCGGCTTGAGCCATTTCCCGTCCGCTCCTGGTGCTCCGGCGTGTGCTGCCGGGTGATGGGACTTCTCCTTTAAGGTCCCGCGCCGCCAAGACGATATCCCTCCGCCACTCGGGCAGACAATCCGCCGAAGAACTCAATATCCATAAAGTCACGCAGCTTCCTCTCCCGGCAAAAAGTGACCCCTTTTGCGGGCACGCCGACCGCCTGCCTGCTGGGGCTGGGGTCACACTCCCGGAGTTTCGATCCATGGAGCACCGCGAGGCAGGTATCGATCAAAGAAGGAGCAAGGCTTTCCGGGGGAATGACCGCTGCGGGAATCGACATCACGCAAACGGAAGGAACGATAAGCGATGAATTGGCATGCCATGACGCTCGAAGATATGGGATGGAACGACTTTTTCGCGAAGGGCCTCGAAGAGTCGGCAAACCGGACACACAGGCCCGCCAGGGTGACAGGAGTAAGAAGAGGAGTCTTCTTCGTATTCGATGGAAGTGGTGAGTACCAGGCGACGGTCTCCGGTCGTCTTCTGCATCATTGTGGCGTCGGGTCTCTCCATCCCGCCGCAGGGGACTGGGTAACCGTGAGGGAGAGCACCGTGACAGGGGTGCTGCGGAGAAGAAACGCCCTGTCGCGCGGCGCTTCGGGAAGCCGGGGGAAGCAGGTATCCGCTTCCGCGGGAGAGCAGGTGATCGCGGCCAACGTGGATACCGTGTTCATTGTCACCGGGTTGGATCGGGACTATAATGTCCGCCGCATTGAAAGGTACCTGGCGGTTGTCTACAACTGCGGATGCACCCCGGTCGTCCTCCTCAACAAGGCCGATCTCCACCCGGACATGGAGGTGCGGAGGCTCCTTGAGAAGGTGGAATCGGCGGCTTTCGGCGCCCCCGTCCACGTCCTTTCCGCGAGGGACTCGCTGGGGCTCGAATCGATCGAAACCTACCTGGCGCCCGGAAAGACGGTGGCCCTGATCGGCTCCTCCGGCGCGGGGAAGTCCACACTCGTAAACCGCATGGCCGGGGAAGCACGGCAGACCACGAATGCGGTGAGCGAAAGCGACGGCAAGGGAGTGCACACCACCACATCGAGGGACCTCATCAGGCTTCCGGGAGGCGGATTGATCATAGACAACCCCGGCATTCGCGAAATCGCCTTCTGGAACGACGACGGCGGAATCGACTCGGTCTTTCCCGATATCGAAGCTCTGGCCAGCGGCTGCCGCTTCACCGATTGCAGCCACCTGAACGAACCAGGATGCATGGTGCGCGAAGCTATCCGTTCCGGTAGGCTCCCTTCCCAACGCTTCGAAAACTACCTCAAGATGAGGCGTGAACTCCACTATCTATCCGAGCGCAGGCACAAGAGCGCTTCAAGGGTGGAGAAGGAGAGGTGGAGGGAGATCGCCCTGAAAACGAAAAAGTGTAAGAACGGCACGTGAAACTCCAGGCGCGCCGGTTCCAACATCTTTCGGGGAGGCCTTCTCGGAGTGATTCGGGGGCGGCCCATGGTTTACATGTGGAGCAGGCGACGACAAAGAGTATTCCCGGGAAGGCGCCCGGATGCTGGGACGGGCCGGACGATCACGATACTCCCGGTGCTGCGCCGTCCGCCCACCGCCAGGGTTCGGGTGATTATTGAGAAGTATTTCACGAAGTATGCCCCCGAAAATCACCGGTCGGCCAGCTTCATTTGTGGCATTCAGGCTTTTCAAATAATTTTCAAAAAAAATTTCAAGAATTGTGCATTGACTCTTGACATCGTCTTTGGATTGTACTAAATGTCTCAATGTGCATTTACTCACCTCCTAGGTTTCACCTCCCCTGAGGCCGGGGCAACCTCAGGGGAGGTACCCTTCCTTTGATCCGGCAGATGTTGAAGCGGTTTCCCGGGGTACTTTCGCATCTCGCAGTAAGACAGAAGGGACAGGTTTATTCTCCCTCAGAACTGCCAGGTCATGTTGAGCCACAGGGAAGGGTTTGCCGGGTCGTTGGTTTTGACCACGGACGTTTTTTTCAGGCTTTTGCAGATCCTGGGGTCTACGGAGACCGTGATGAATCCCTCGCCGCCGGGAGGGACCGCCCGGGTATACCGGGCCTTGCAGCCTCATCCCACCACCACTTTATCGATCTCCAGAACCGCCGTTCCCGTGTTCCTGAAGGTGAAGGTGTGTTCGAACTCCCGATCAGCGGTTACGGTGCCCAGGTCATGGGCGGGTTGCGGGATTTCGATATGAGGACGGTGTGCTGCGGTTTCAGACGTTAGTGGAATCGTCGGCGCGGGTGGTGTGTCAGCGCAGAATGCGGGGCCGAAAGGCGGGAACAGGACGAACTGGAGCAGAAGAAACAGACAGATGACGGATTTCATGTTGACGACGCCTCCCATATTTCAGGCTACGCGCTGCACATGGCGGAGAGAATTCCCTCCTCTCCGGTGTGGACCAGGCGAAAATTCAGGAAAAATATACTCAATGATATATCGCCGGCGTGTCTTTTAAAAGGGCAAAATTCCGCTTCTGCAGGGATGCGAAAGCGGAACGGGATCGAGTGAAACAGCGTGGCGGGCAGGCGCTTGTAACTCGTCGACCGGGACAGTGCTTCGTCCGAGAGAATTCCGGGCAATAAGGGTATGGCATGCCGGAACGGTTGTGCTACGATGGAAACAGGTTTGGAAACGTCGAGATACCGGGGTCCATCTTCGGCGAAAAGCGGTGTCCCGGCATGGCATGATGGATCTTTCAAAAGAGGAGATAATCGTGGCGGATTGTCCGAACTGCCGGAACACAGTGGATGCCGACGACCTGTTCTGCAGGAAGTGTGGTTCGCCGCTGACTTCGGAAGAACCCGAAAAGCGCTTCAAGGCGCTGCTGCCGAGGACTGACGAAGAACTCGATCAGTGCCGGGGATATTTTGGACCTTTTTTTATGACGACGATTGTCTTTTGCGCCGTGCTGGCAGTTATCGCAGTGGCCGGTATGGCGATAAGGCGCTATTTTTTCGGACAGTGAGCAACCGCAGAGGTTCAGTTTGTCGGCGGCGGTGATTCGCCCGCCGCTGTGTGGACTCTTCGAGAGGCCTGGAAAGAATGGATGAACAGTTACGAATAGAAACACGCGACCGGTGTGGTTCGGCGGTTACACTCGTAGTCGAGCGGGATCGGCATTCGGTTTTTCAGGTTTATGCCAGGTTGGGCGGCGGGGAGCGATGCCTGTGCCACGGTTGGGCGACGCGCAGGAAGGAGGACGGCTTCAGGCACGGGATCATCTGCCCTCCTCATCTGCTCGAAGTCCCCAGGGAAGACTGGGAGCGGGCTCTGGCTGTCCGGGAAGACCTGCGCGACAGGGACAATCTTGAACATATCCGCCTGGTGAAGGTCTTTTCGCGTGGAAACAAGCTGGTCGTCGATGGATATACACTCAGCGCCCGGGTGGACCGGCAGACCTGGAGCGGCATTGCGCCTTACATGCGCGAAGTCGACAGCGGTGTCAATGATGAACTGCTGGAAGGGGACCATTTCCGGGGGTGGATCATCGATCGCGGGCAGGAGGAAACCGTGGAGCGCGTGCTGGGAGTAAAGCCTCACAACACCTTGAGAGCCCGGGCCGAGCGGGAGGAAGATCCCGAAGGACAGGATCGGATCCGGAAATGAGTGCGATTTGGAGCTTCGGAAAGTAGATTCCGGTGCTGACCGGTGAAGGCAGGAGTATCGGATGCCGGTTGCGATGGGGGCAAGTGGCCGGGCGGCGGGTGGAAGCTCCCCCTTGACATGCCCGCAGGAAAGGCTAATATCTTAAATAGAGGACCGGGTTTCAGGTTCCCGGGAGGAGGTGATGGTAATGAAAGTCGAAAGATTGAAATACCTTCCGTTTCTCTTCGCCGTGCCCCTGGTGCTTTTTCTGTGTTCACCCGGATTTGCCCGGCAGAGCTTCGAAGGCTACAGCAGGCCGAGCGCACCTTCGGGCGGCGGGCAGAGATACCACAGCCCGGGCCGTTCCGGTGCCGTCTACTATGGAAATCACCGGCCTCAGCAGTACCGGTCGGTGCAGCAACGACCTCAGCAGTGGTCCAGTCGCGGCAGGCAGTATGACAGCAGGCGCTACGTGGGGCAGCCTACCGACAGACGTTATCTGGGCAGGCAGTATGACAACAGGCGCTATTCCGGCAGAGATTACAGGGACCGCAACTACCAGAGGTACTATGACAACAGGAGATACTACCGGGACTACGACAACAGGTACTATCGACACCACTACCGACCCTACTACTCCTACTCGTACGGGCCTTATTACCGTTACGGCAGATCCTACTACAACTATTATTCTTACGGGTTTCCCTATTTCTACGGTGCTCCCTATTACTATGGCTATGGATTCCCATATTACAGCTACAGTTCCTGCTATTCATGGCCATGTTACGGTCTGTTTCCCGTTCTGCCGTTCTTCCCGTGGTTTTCGTTCTATTTCAGTTTCTGAAGCGTTTCGTCCGCATGGTTGACGTGACCGCCCGGGAAAATTCCCCGGGCTTTTTCTTATTGTTCATCCAGTGAACGAGTAACCCGGGTACTTTTCACCCCTTCGGTGCTTATCGCGAATCCATTGTTTTGCAAGCAAAGAATCGATGGCATCCCAACGTCATTTTTCCGAAGTTACCACCGTCATTCCCACAAGGATATCACCGTCTTTCCCGCGAAGGCGGGAATCCAGTCTGAGCGCAGATCGCACCATAAGGATCTCTCCACCCGGGATTGCTTTGCTCTATCCATCCTGCCTTCCAGGTCTCTTTCCCATTTCTTGAAACTGTTTCGCCATGCACGGTTACTTTTCCTGGATTCCCGCCTTGTTGCGGGAATGACGGTGCTGTGGGAAGGAGATTGCTGCGGGTGTATTCCACCCTGCCTCATCGTCCGGATGAATCTCTCCCTGTGCGCGTACTGGATTTTCGCTGATCTCTCCTGGGTGTCTTGTGGAAATTCCTCGGATCCTGTCTTCTAGACATTGGAATCGGGGTATCTTTGGATATCATTTCGATGTATACGATTGTGATCGTCCCTGCAGGCAGACCGTGGGATCATGGAGTCACCGCCTTTTGAGGATTGCAATGAAAAGAACCGACAGGCCTGTTTCTTCCAATTTATTTCTTATTATTGGTGCAGTGCTATCGGGAGTGTACTGGATACTGGAGTCTATTATCGAGGCCTACGCGCTGGAAACCGGAAGTGTTGCTGAACGTGTCTTATCGCCGCCTGTGTATGAATTTTACCTGCGTATAACGGCCATATTCTTTCTCATGATTTTTAGCGTCTTCGTTCAGCGTTTCTTCAACAGACAGAAGAGGCTCGAACTCGAACTCAGCGGAGTCAGACTTCGCCTGGAAGGACTTGTTGCAGAAAAGAGTTCCGAACTGTGCACCATCAGCGAAAGGCTCCAGCAGGAAACGGCGGAACGCAGGCAGGCGGAAGAGATGAAATTCTGTTCCCAGCAGGAATGGGAACGCACTTTCGACAGCGTGCCGGACCTCATTGCGATCTTGGATACGAACCATCGCATCGTGAGAATGAACCGGGCGATGACGGACAAACTGAAAGGCCTTGGTGAAAAGGGGCTCGGCCTTACATGCTACGGCTGCATTCATGGATTGGATCATCCGATAGCGTCCTGTCCGTACGGGCAGATGCTCATCGATGGACTCGATCATACGGTCGAGGTCTACGAAGACCGCCTGAAAGGATACTACCTCGTTTCGGTCAGTCCCCTGCGAGACTCGGAAGGCCGGCTTTACGGTGCCGTCCACATCGCCCGGGACATCACGCAGAGAAAACGGATGGAGGATGCTCTGCGGAGCGCTCATGACGAGCTTGAAAAACGTGTACGGGAGCGCACGGCTGAACTGGCGGAAGCAAACGTTCAACTCAAACAGGAGATAATAGAGCGCGAGAGGGCTGAGGAGGCGCTCCGCGAATCGGAACGGTTCCTCCAATCTTCTCTCGATGCCCTTTCGGCGCATGTTGCTATCCTCGATGAAACCGGCAATGTCATCCATGTCAACCGGGCCTGGCGCCGGTTTGCACAGGACAACGGTTTCACGGGCGAAGGGTATGGGATTGGAATGAACTACATCGAGGTGTGCGAGTCGTCCACGGGGGACTGCTCCGAAGAGGCGCCGGCTGTTGCCAGGGGAATCAGAAAGGTTCTCACCTCGGAAGAGGATGAATTCCATCTTGAATACCGGTTTGCCGGGGAGAGGGAAAACCGGTGGTTTGTGGTCCGAGTGACACGCTTTGAAGGGGAAGGCCCCGTGAGGCTGGTGGTGGCGCACGAGGATATTACGGAAAGAAAACGCTACGAGGAACAGCTCCTGCACGATGCATTCCATGACTCTCTCACGGGGCTGTCGAACAGGGCTTTGTTCCTCG
This sequence comes from Syntrophobacteraceae bacterium, assembly GCA_013314815.1. Lineage (GTDB taxonomy): Bacteria > Desulfobacterota > Syntrophobacteria > Syntrophobacterales > Syntrophobacteraceae > JABUEY01. Next base: position 6,092 of record JABUEY010000024.1, on the reverse strand, counting down.
ATCGACTCGGCCTGTCTCTCAAACGTTCCGTGGCGCGCAGCGGTTACCTGTTCGCCGTTCTCTTCATCGATCTTGACCGCTTCAAGCTCGTAAACGACAGCCTCGGGCACCTCAGCGGAGATCGGCTGCTGATCGCCATTGCGGAAAGAATCAAGGATTTGATCCGCCCCGGAGATACGCTGGCGCGCCTTGGAGGAGACGAGTTCGCGATCCTTCAGGACGATCTCAGGGACAGCGGCGATGCGGTAAGATTCGCGCAAGAGCTGCAGGTCAAGCTGGGGTTGCCGTTCAAGATCGGTGACTTTGAGGTTTTTACCAGCGCAAGCATTGGAATAGCCGTGGGTGGAGAGGGCTATCGGAGGCCCGAGGAGCTGCTTCGAGATGCGGACACAGCCATGTACCGGGCTAAGGCGCAAGGAAGAGCGCGCCACGAGATGTTCAACAAGGAAATGCATCTCCAGGTGCTGAAACGCCTGACACTCGAAGCGGAGCTCAGGAAGGCCATGGAAAGGGAGGAGTTCCTGCTGCATTATCAGCCTGTTGTCTCCCTGAGCACGGGTCAGGTTGCAGGCTTTGAAGCACTGGTGCGTTGGCGGCATCCTGAGCGCGGTCTGGTTCTGCCGGAGGAGTTTATTCCAATCGCGGAAGAGACAGGGCTGATCATCCCGATCGGCCTTTGGGTGCTCGATGGGGCATGCAGGCAGGTGAGAGCCTGGCAGGAGGCCAGGGGAGACCTGCCTCTTACCTTGAGTGTAAACCTCTCGGCAAAACAGTTTCGAGACAGTGAACTCACCGGCCATATTGAGCGGATCCTCCACGATACCGGCCTGCCTTCCGCTTTACTTAAGCTCGAGATCACCGAAAGTGCCGTTATGGAGAACGCCCCGTCGGCAGATGCCATGCTGTGCAGACTCAAGTCTCTGGGAGTCCAGTTGAGCATCGACGACTTCGGAACCGGATATTCATCTCTCAGCTACCTGCGCAGATTCCCTGTCGATCTGCTCAAGATAGACCGTTCCTTTGTGAGCCGGATGGAAGGTGAGGACGATAATGCCCGGATCGTTCAGACTATCATCTCCCTTGCTCACAACCTGGGAATGGCCGTGATCGCCGAAGGACCCGAGACGCTCAGTCAGGTGGCCATGCTGAGGGAATGGGGCTGTGAGTATGGGCAGGGTTATTATTTTTCTGAGCCGCTTCCAGGGGAGAAAGCTCAACTGCTCCTTCACACGGTTTTTATATGATCGCCGGTTGAGAGGCATTGAACCCGGAACTTCGAAGCAGCAGCGGGGATGTCCGGACCGAAGAACGAACTGGTGGGCAGTCATATCCGGTAGGATCGATCGCCTTGAAACAAACCGTTGCTGGTGGCATGGTGGAAGCCGTTGCGGCAACCGAGCGACGATTTGACGACCCCACAGGGAGATCAACCCATGATACGTGCCTTTGCGGCTTTGCTGCTGGCCTTGTGCCTGGCCTCATGCGCCACGGTTCCTTCGAGGAGCCCGGAGGTGGAAGCCAAACTCCTCCAGGCGAATGAATCCCTCGATCGCCTGAACGAGGAAATCGCCGAGTTCCATGAAAGGGTCCAGATGGTGCGCCTGGACATCCAGGAATTGTATCGGCACCCGGGCTGGCCCGAAATGCAGGAAATCATCGAATTCATGCAGACGGCGGCCGGCGAAGGGAACATGCCTGAAGGGGGTGTGGAGATCGAGCAGGTGGGAGCCGCATGGTCCGAAAAATACGGTGAACCGTGGGAGATGATGTTTGCCCGCTATCTTATGCTCGTCAAGAGCTGCAGTGAGCTCGAAGCCAAGAGACTCAGCCTGCAGTCCAGGCTGCTGTCGGTCCAGGGCCAGTTCCTGGGAGCATCCGTCATGGCCTATTCCAGCGGGCGGCATTCCCAGGGGCAGTCCATTGACGCCGTTGTGCACATATTGGCCCGGTCGGGCGAAGAACTCGAAGCGTACACTGTCAATTCGCTGGGTCTGTACTGACGAAGACCGCCGTGCGTTTCAAGGTCCCCGGCCGGCTTTCCTGGACCCGTCCGGGCGCCGTGGATGCCTTCATGAGATGCACGCCCCCGTTTGCACAGGAGAACTCCATGCCCCGAAAAAGGACTTTCAAAGAATTGCCTGCCGGCAAGGCGGACTCGAAGCCTCGGCGATCTGGACGGTCCCTTTCTGCATATGTCCTCGCTCTTTTCGTCGTCATTTTCCCCATCCTGGCAGCTTCGTCGATCCAGGCTCTGTCTCCCCCTTTCATTCACTATGAAAGCAGCGAATTCTCCCTGGACTATCCGGCTGAGTGGAAAATGATTTCAAACATCTTCCCGGCTTACCGACCCGCTGTAGATCCTGAACGCGGCACTGAAGAAGTCTTCGCTGTCGCCGATCCTCGAACTGCGACTCCCTGGGAAAAATACACCGTGTCTTTCACTGTGAGCAGAAAAAGCGGCCGGAAGGCTGCAGAACTTGAATCCGCTTTCTCAGCTGCCCGCGCCGGCCTGGACCGCCGAAGGGTTATCTCTGAACGGAAATTGGAAATCAACGGCGTCCCGGCCCGTGAAATCGTCTACAGGAAGCCTCGAGGAGAAAACTGGTACACGGTGCGCGATGTCTGGCTGGCGAAGAACGGAACGATCTATCTGCTTTCGTGCCGGGCCCTGCCCGGAGACTTCGATGGGTATCAAAGGAGCTTCGATCTTCTGGTGGACAGCTTCCGAATGAGAAACCACGGCCGTTGATCGAAAGAATGAGTCCCGGCGGGAGGTGTTTTCTATGCTCCGCTCCGCTTCCCGGTTCATCCGGCAAACGCGTACCGGGACAGTTGCCGCACAAAGGCGGAATACACGTGCAACAATGTCATTCCCCCGAAGGGCACAACGTCATTCGGCATCATTCCGTCATTCCGTCATACAAAAAGGCGGGAATCCAGGAAAAGAAACCGCGCATGGCGAAACAGTTTCAAGGAATGGGAAAGAGCCTGTGACGACATGGGCGGAGCAGGGCGATACCGGGTGGAGAGTACGGCAAAATCTCCGCTTGGCAGACTGTTGACCGGATTCCCGCCTTCGCGGGAGTGATGTTTTGATCCTCGGGGAAATGACGTTAGGGTGCCACCGATCCTTTGGGTGAAGAGCACCGGAGGCACCCGTTTGCCGGATGACCTCACCTTCTTGGCGGTCAACGTTCTGGATTTTGCGTTGGTTTCTTCACAGGCTGGATTCGGTGAGCGCGTGCCGGGTGATGACCAGCGGTTTGTGTCGACGGATGGAGTGGAAGGGTTTCTTCCTTCGTGCGAAAGGGCTGGGGGAAAATGTGGTTCTATGAAACGGATACCGGGGTCTTCTGGATTCGATTCGACCCGTGTGATATGCGAGGTTTTGTTCTGGGAATCGGCGAAGAAGTCCTGGGATCGTATTATTCGCCCGAAGCGGCGGTGGATGATGTCTATATGCAGAAAACCGGCTTTCCCGAATGGGATGACAACCCGGATGCGGTAAGGCCTCCGGATCTGTCCGGCTGGGTGAGAAGAGACTGTGCGGACTGGAAGAACCCTCCCGGCTGACCGTCCTAAGGTCTGTGCGCACCTGCTGGGACGAGGAACAGGCGGTTTGAATGACAGGACTGTGCTCCTGTCAGATTCCGTAGTGCTTCAGAGGTTTTTCACGCAACTCGGAAGCCCATTTCCTGAGATTTGCGGCGTGTTCCGTCCAGCCGCCCTGCTGAAGTATCCCCGCCTGCTTGTCGAAGTAGTCCGCCACTTCCTTGAGATCGGAATGGTCGACCGTGTGCGGCGCATCTACCTGCCATGGGATATTCATTTCGGCCATGATGTTCTCCTCGATCGAGAGAGGCTGACTGCGAGTTCTACCATCGCATCAAAACCGAATTCCACAAGAAGCCTATACCCTTTCGAATTCGTGATGAAAACCGCCCACGAAAGTCTTATTGTGATCGGAATCCGCCCGTCGTCATCCCCCCGGATGCTTCGCACGGATGCCCACCATATCGTTAGTGCTACTGTATAATGAGTCACGGTCTTAATCAACACTTATTATATCGAATCTTCAGGACGTTGAAACCCTGATCGCAATCAGGCCCCACCAGGTTGCTTTCTTTGCGGTTTGCCCACCAAACGATTACCTCCGGTGCTGGTGCTTTTCTCGCAACGGATCGATGGCATCCCACCGTCACTCATCTTTATGGCTGGATCTGCGCTCAGACCGGGTTCCCGCGGGAATGACGCTGTGATGTTCGTTACGACGTGATCTTCGTTACGACGTGATGGCGAATGACCTGGTTGCGGGTGTATTGAACCTTTGTGCGACAAATGTCCGGGTATGCCTTCATGAGAAAATGCCGGAACTGTTTGGCCCGTTTTTTCGGGCCATGGTCGTTATCTTCCTGGTTTGGATTTGTCCGTTCAACCGGAGTTCAATCCTGGCTCGACCCATTTGCATAGTGGGTCGTGAGCCCACGGCTCATGGATGTCTGTCGGAAGAATCTTCCTTGCGGAGGCGGCTTGAGGGGACCTGAAGATCCGCCGGGTCGCCTCGAATCTTCGTGGTGCGGCTTGAAGTTCACCGGCCGTGCCCCGATGTCTTCACAGCATTGTTCGAGGTCTGCCCAGTCCTGTTGGATGGTCCGTCCCGTTACCTGATGTCTTCATGGTAACGCTGAAGTGATCTGACCGTGCCCTGGCCGCGCCTGAACGCCTCGATTCCCCTGGCCGCGGCGACGGCGGCTGCAAGAGTAGTGATGTACGGGACCTTATAGTTGATCGCCGCCTTACGGATGTAGGAATCGTCGTGCAGACTCTGTTTCCCGTCCGGAGTGTTGATCACCAGGTGTATTTCCTTGTTCTTGATGGCATCCACGATGTTCGGGCGGCCCTCGTGCATCTTGTCTATCCTTTCAGACTGGATGCCGTTTTCCGCCAGGAACTGGTGAGTGCCTCGAGTGGCCCTTATCGTAAATCCCAGGTCTTCAAACCTCTTGGCTACCTGCAGCGCTGCGTGTTTGTCTGCGTCGGCGACGGTGAGGAGCACTGTTCCGTCGACGGGAAGCTTCAACAGGGTGGCTTCCTGGGCCTTGAAATAAGCCAGGCCGAAGGAATCGGCCATGCCGAGAACCTCGCCGGTGGACCTCATCTCCGGCCCGAGCACGGGGTCTACTTCCGGGAACATGTTGAAGGGAAAGACGGCTTCCTTGACGCCGAAGTGGGGGATGTGTTTCGGCTTGAGATCGAGGTCGGTGAGCTTCTTGCCGAGCATGATGCGCGTGGCGAGATGGGCCATGGGAATGTTGCACACCTTGGAGACGAGAGGCACCGTCCTTGATGCTCGGGGGTTGGCTTCGAGAACATAGACCGTATCGTTGGCAATGGCGTACTGGATGTTCATGAGTCCCACCACGTCGAGTTCCATGGCGATCTTGCGTGTGTATTCGTAGATGGTATCGAGGTGCTTCGGAGGAATGCTGATGGGCGGTATGACACATGCAGAATCGCCTGAATGGATGCCGGCCAGTTCGATGTGTTCCATGACGGCGGGAACGAAGGAGTCGGTGCCGTCTGCGATGGCATCGGCTTCGGCTTCAACGGCGTCTTCGAGAAACTTGTCGATGAGGATGGGGCGGTCGGGAGTCACGTCGACAGCGGCGGCCACGTAGCGCTTGAGCATTTCCTCATCGTGGACGATTTCCATGCCTCTGCCTCCGAGAACATACGAGGGTCTCACCATCAGGGGATATCCGATGCGCGCGGCCACCTGCAGAGCTTCTTCGAGAGTGCTTGCCATTCCCGATTCGGGCATGGGTATGCCGAGTTTTCTCATCATCTTGCGGAATCGGTCCCTGTCTTCGGCAAGATCGATGGTATCCACTGTGGTTCCGATGATTCGAACACCGGCTTCGGCCAGCTCCCGCGCGATGTTTAGCGGAGTCTGGCCTCCGAACTGGACGATAACACCTTCCGGTTTTTCCTTCTCGTAAATGGCGAGTACATCTTCGACGGTGACGGGTTCGAAGTAGAGCTTGTCGGAAGTATCGTAGTCGGTGGAGACGGTTTCGGGATTGCAGTTGACC
>JABUEY010000023.1 GCA_013314815.1 Syntrophobacteraceae bacterium | reverse complement strand
GGGGTTGTCGGATGCTCGCCTTCGGCATCTCGATGACATGATAGCCGAATTCGAACCCGTAACCGGGATCAGCCCGGAGTGCCACCTGCGAATCGATACGGATTCGGACTTTGTGGATGCGTTCACCTCGATGCTGTCCCGGTCGTACGCATCCCGAAGAATGCAGGTCCAAATCCTTATGGAAAGACTTTAGGCGGTTTCCATCGCCAGTTCGATGAGTCGGTCCATCAGCCCGGAAAAGGAAATCCCCGCGGCAGCGGCGGCCTGAGGAAAGAGGCTTGTTTGAGTCATGCCGGGTATGGTGTTCGTTTCGAGCACGAAAATATCGCCGCCCGATACGATCATGTCCGTTCTGCTGTATCCCCTGCAGCACAGAGCCTTGTGGGCCCTCAGAGCGTAATCCTGCGCTGTCGCGGTAAGTTCCTCTGACAGGCGGGCGGGGCAGATCTCCCTGGATGCCCCGGGTGTGTACTTGGCCTCGTAATTGAAAAAATCATATCCCTCGCCCGGGATGATTTCTACCAGCGGGAGTGCCTGCAGGTGATCATTGCCGAGAATACCCCCGGTGACCTCCATCCCCTGGATGTATTTCTCGACCAGGCATCTCCGGTCGTATTTCCAGCCGTCTTCCAGGGCCGAAGGCAACCGGGCTTCCGTCCTCACTATGCTCAGCCCGATGCTTGACCCCTCGTGCTCCGGCTTCACCACCACGGGAAGCCCAAGCCGGTCGATCAGGCGATCAGGCGGCTCCGGATTCTTCCTGTCCGCGACAAGGAATGGAGCTACCGGAAGGCCGGCCTGCAGGTAGAGCTGCTTGCTGACGATCTTGTTCATGGCCAGGGCGCTTCCCAGCACGCCGCTTCCCTGGTAGGGGATGCCGAGGGATTCCAGGAGCCCCTGGATGGTCCCGTCCTCACCAAGCCTGCCGTGCAGAATGATGAGTGCCACGTCGATCTTCGCCGAATCCTGAGCGAGGCGGACAAGGTCGTGGGCAGGGTCATAGTGAATCACTTCATAGCGTTCCTTGTTCAGGGCATCGAACACCTGTTTGCCGCTCTTGAGGGACACGTCGCGTTCCGCGGATGTTCCTCCAGAAAGCAGCGCCACGGTAAGTTTCCTGTTTTTCATGGCTCTCCCACTCAATCTTCAGGCCAACCGGGAACGGACAAACACATCAATTCCACCCCGGAAGGACTTATGGCTAGATGATCGAAGATCTTCCTTTCGAGTGCTCGATACACGTCGAGCTTCTGCAGGATCCATTTCCTGTGGTCCTGTGTCCTCCCATACCTTTCCACCAGGTCATGGAAACGATCTTCGATGGTCACGACCTGGTCATGCTTTACGCGCTTGTCGGCATAATTCACGACCAGCGATTCGGTGACCGGTCCTCGGAGACGTTGAAGATCCAAACTGACATGTTCTCTGACAATCGGAGCAAGAGGCGGGAATCCCCATTCGAGCAGCATGCTGGCTCCCAGTTCACTGTGGTTCTCACCGGTGTGCAGACTGCGAGCCTTGGCTATGTCGTGGAGAAGAGCGGCTGCTTCAACGAGTTCGAGATTCAGTCTGGTGCTGTTCCTGTTCAAAAGGCGGCTCAAGTATAATGCAATTTCAGCCACCATCAAACTGTGTTTTCTTATATGGCCCGGCATCTGAATCTGTTCCATCAGGAACAGGCATTCTCTTCTGGTTGGGATGGACATGCGCCCCGTGGAATCCTTTCCTTTTCACGTGACCTTGAAAGGTTCGATGAAAAACAACAATACTTTATATCCAAAAACCGGGGTACAAGGAAGAACGAAGGGAAAAAATCGGTTCTCATGAAAAAAACGCGTACCCGGACACTTGTCACACAAAGGTGAAATACACCCGCGACAAACTTCATTGGCCAAGACCGTCATTGACGCAACAGGTCATCTTGCAGGTTCTGCTTGAGCGGGAAGAAGAGCATTCTTTCTCCGGAAGGGTCGACACTACAGAATTCAGGCCGATTCCTCGTTGCAGCGATGATCCATGCTGGTGGACGTGGCAGAAAACGGCTGGTGGAAAGGAGGGACGCGGGATGAACAGAGATCGGGGTCTGTCCGGTTCCCCCCTTGTTTCTGGAAAAAGAATTCGTACGAAAAAGGGAGAAAAGAGAAGTTCAACCTATACCTGTTTGGAGAACAATCGAATCGAAGAAAAATAACTTATTGAAATTTCATGGCAATTTATTTAAGAGAAAAACGTTATGCTCTCAAGGGCTTATGTTAACGTTGCCTCTAACATCCGTTCATCGTGATGAAATTCAGGGGGTGGGACCTTTCGGACGATCTTGCTCAGAACTCGCCAGATCAACATTGACCAAATCTCTTTTCTTCACTAATACAGTCCCCACTAGCAGAGGGGCTTTGAGGGCGGAATCGGTCTTAGCCCTCGCATCTTTTACTCAATCCGGGATGGCGATCCGAAAACAAGGGGGGGTTTCTTTCGGCGGAAGGGTTGGAAGCGTGCCGGCTCTTGGGTGCACGCATTCCTGGGGGTACCCGAATGCTGAGGAGGGGGGAATGGCGTCTTACTATGGAGCAAGAATGGTTATCCATTAAGAATCAACTTCAAAAGAGTCTGTCCAGGGGGCAATACGATCTCTGGGTTTCCACGCTCGATTTTCTGGGGCTCGAAGAAGGGCGCCTCGTTCTGGGCTGCCGGAATCGGTTCCATGTTGAGTGGCTGCGAGAAAAGCTCGAGTTGAAACTGCTTGCTGCATTGCGCCAACACTTTCCGCAGGTACAGAAGCTGGATTACCGGATCGTTTCAGAGCCCCGGCAGGACAGGCACGAGGAGGAAATGACCGAGGGGCCGAGACAGATCAGTATGGCGGATCTGATCAAGAGGTCCAGTCCGGCCTTCAATCCGAGGTTCACTTTCGACCGGTTTGTTGTGGGGACCAGCAACCAGTTTGCCTATGCCACCGCCCTGGCGATGGCAGACAATCGCCAGGTGTACAACCAGTCGGTTTTTCTGCTTTCAGACACGGGACTGGGCAAGAGTCATCTTACCCATGCCGTGGGCAATTATCTCCATGTCCAGAGGCCTGAGCTCCGCGTGCAGTATGCCACCGCTGAACAATTCGCCAATGAAATGATCTATTCCATCAAGAACGGAAGCATGGAAGCGTTCAAGAACAAGTTCCGCGCGGCGTGTGACGTGCTCCTCCTCGAAAAGATCGAATTTTTCAGCGGAAAAGAGAAGATACAGAGCGAACTCGTATTTACCCTCGATGAACTGATGGATCGAGGCAAGAAGATCCTCTGTACGGGAAATACCTGCCCGAAGGATATCCCGAGGTTGAGCATGGAGCTGCAGTCGAGGTTGAGCGGAATTATGGTGGCGCCCATCGAGCGGCCCGATTTCAAGACGCGCATCGAGATCATCCGGCACAAGACGCGTTCGGAAAATGTGGTGCTGCCCATGGAGATAATGGAATTCCTGGCGGACCGAATCACGGGGGATGTGCGTCAGCTGGAAAGTTGCCTGGTCGGGATGATCGCCAAGGCAAACATTTTGAATGTGCCCATATGCATCGACCTTGCCAGGGACGTCACTCAAACCATGCTGGACCGCCTTCCCAAGATTACGGTCGACCACATACAGAAGGTCGTCTGCGCGAGCTTTCAGATCACACCGGAAGAGCTCCGGTCCCCGTCACGCAAGAAAGATCTGGCCATGGCTCGAAAAATAGCCATGTACCTGTCCCGCCAGTACACGACGGAGTCTTTGAATTCCATCGGCAAGTCGTTCAAGCGAAGCCACAGTTCGGTCCTGTACGCCGTCAACGGCCTGGCCAGGGAGATGGCGGGCAGCAGCAGCAAACTGAAACGGCAGGTGGAATACGTCAGTCGCCGTCTTGAAACGAGCTGTCTTTCAACATAGTGCAGAGATCGCCGCGCAGCCGGGCCGACAGTTCGGCAACCAGTTCGCTCGCCGATTCCGCAAAGTACTGTGGATCCGGTGATGCCGTCGGCGTACCCTCCATGACGTAGTGCTTCTTGAAGAGGATTTGTGCCCTGGGTTTATCCCTGTACAGGGTGACTTCGGATTCGAGTACCACGCGGGCCCGATCGCCGAAGTCTTCCACCGCAAAGCGGAAGATATGCCCGCTCATCTCCGCCGAGGCTCTCGACGGGTTCACTGCGGCAAACACCTTTGTGAAAAGATTGTCCATCGCCATGTCGCGCAGAATTCTGTCGGAAACCATGTCGCCCGGAGGGCTGATCCAGCGGTAGCGGGAAGAAAAGTGAACCTGCCGGGAGGGTGAAAGGACAATCATCTGATCCCGGTCAAAGGGGGGCGAGGCGGAAAAGGGCCATACACGGACCCGTGCGCGGATGCTCCCGCCGCAGTCAACGGCCTGAAAGGGGTAATTCACCTCGAAGTACGCGGGGGGTGTCGAGGAAAACAGGCGGCCTGCGCAGGAGGTCGATCCCAGCACAAGGAGCCCTGTGACGAGCAGCCTGATGAAATTCATGATCATTTCCTCTTGAACGGGTCGGGTTCATCGTGGGAGAAGATGATGCGGTTGGGTTGGTCCTTCAGGGTCTGAACGAGTGCATTCATCTGGTCGAGAAGCTGCCTCACCTGCTGGAGATTTCGCTGCAGAAGAAGATTTGTGGTGGACATCTCCCTGTCGAAGTTCGAAAGGAATTCCTCCCCCGCTCTCGCTGTTTCCTGCATGTTCTTGATCAAGGCGGACATCGTGTCCGGTGGAAGCCTGCCGACTTGTTTCGCGAGGGCCTCCGAGGTTTCCCGTGTGGCCGACAGGGTCGCATTCAGATTCTTCAACCCCTTCTCGATATCTTCCTTCGAAACGGCGTCGTTCAGGCGCCGGGCCAGTTCAGCTGCTCCTTCAGCCGTTTTTCTGACGGCTGCCAGCGTGACCTTCCAGTCTTCCCCCTCGATCCCTCCTGCAATCTCCTGAAGAATCGAATTGAACAGCTCGGCGGTTTGAGTCCAGCTTCGAGTGAGGTTTTTCAGGTCGAGTTCCGAGATCTTGACATAGATATCTTCGAGGGCCTGTTTGAGCAGCAACAGTTCGGAGGGATATGAGCAGATCAGGGGGTGCGGTGGGATGAAATCGATCTGGGGGGTGATATCGGCCAGGTTGGCGGGAGCCGTATCGATCTCGAGATAGCGCAGACCCGTGAGCCCCTGTTCGCGCAGCTGCACGGCGATGGATTCATCTACGAGAAAGTCCTGCCTGAGTCGGAGCTGGACTTCGATGAGGCGACCGTCGGGGGCCAGCCCGATGGAGGCGACTCTTCCCACGGCGACACCCCTGTAGTTGATGACAGCGTCCTTTTGGAGTCCCTTGACCGATTCATCGAAATAGGTAACGTATGTGTGCGTTTTTTCAAAGTAATGGGAGGCACCGATCCAGATGAGACTGATGATGGCAATGGTCCCGCAGACCAGAATGAACAAGCCGAGTCTGAAGGGACTGATGGTTCGTGTCAAAGATGCCTCCTCTTCCGTCGAGTGCTGCTGCGACGATCACCCGTCGAGTGTCTGTCTGCGGAAGAATGCCTGCACGCGCGGATCCCTGTGATCGGCCTTCAGTTCCGCCGGTTTGCCGGTGGCGATGATCCCGCGGGCCTGCCCGTCCAGCACGATGCACCGGTGGGAGATCTTTTCAATGCTGGGCAGCTCGTGGGTGATCACCACCATGGTGATGCCGAGCGAACTGTTGAGTTCGAGCAGCAGTTCGTCCATTTCGACGGAAGTGATCGGATCGAGGCCGGATGAAGGTTCGTCGCAAAAAAGGATTTCCGGGTCGAGTGCCATGGCTCTGGCCAGGGCGGCTCTCTTGCGCATGCCTCCGCTCAGTTCCGAAGGCAGGTAGCTGCCGAAAGATCCCAGCCCGACCAGTTCGAGCTTGAACTGAACGATGTCGCGGATAAGCTCTTCCGGGAGGTCCGAGTGCTCCTCGATGGGCAGTGAAACATTTTCGGAAAGGGTGAGAGAACCGATCAGTGCCCCGGACTGGAAAAGAACCCCCATCTTCTGCCTGGCCCAGTCAAGGCCTTCTTCCGGGTCGACTTCTCTTCCCTGGAAAAAAATGCGCCCCTTTCGAGGTGGCAGCAGCCCTATCATCCCTCTCATCAGGGTGCTCTTGCCGCAACCGCTGGTGCCCAGGATCGTGACGATTTCGCCGGCATGTACGATCAGGCTTACATCTTCCAATATAACCCTGCCGCCGTACCCGAGCCACAGGTTTTCCACTCGTATGGCCTCTGGTCTGCCGCTGTGTTCGCGTGAATCGTTCATCCCTTTTTCTTCAGCCGTAAAGCACACCCGCCACGGTCCGCCCAAGCTTTGCCGCCCGGCGCCGGGTGTGCCTGGTTCATCACCAATCAAACACATGAAATATGATCGTAAAAACCGCATCGGCAAGGATGATGAGAAATATCCCGCTCACCACCGCTGAGGTGGTCTGGCGACCGACGCTGTCGGCGCCTTTGCTGGCCTGGAGGCCCCTGAAACAGCCGATGAGTGCGACGAGCACAGCGAAGACAAGGCTCTTGATCAATCCCGAGAGAATATCCGTCATGACCAGGGCGTTGTAGGACTGCTGAAGGAAACTCGCAGGGGTGATATCGAGAGTGAGTACGCCTACGACGATGCCGCCGAAGATCCCCGATGCGTTGGCCCACATGGTCAGAAGAGGCCCGCACAGGGCAAGAGCGATCACCTTGGGCAGCACGAGAAACTGCGTGATGTCGAACCCCATGACCACCAGGGCGTCGACTTCCTCGCTGACCTTCATGGTCCCGATTTCCGCCGCGAATGCGGCTCCCGACCTGCCGGCCAGGATGACCGCGGTGAATACCGGGCCGAGTTCGCGGGTCAGAGCCAGGCTCAGCATATCCGCAACGTAGATGTTCGCCCCGAACTGGCGAAGCTGGACGGCGGCCTGAAACGCCATGACCAGGCCGATGAGGAAGCTGAGAAGAAATACGATGGGCATGGCTTCCGCCCCGGCAAGCTGAAGATAATAGTAGACCTCCTTCCAGCGGAAATGCCTTGCGCTGCGCACGGTCTTGAGTGCGGCGATCAGAAGCTCGCCCTGGAAGCGTACCAGGTCTCGAAAGGCGAGGGTTTCTCTGAGCGAGGAGGTTCCGAGGGACGAGATCGCGCGGGAGAGGCTGAACGATGGTCTTTCGGAGGGAGGAAGCGGTTCGGATTCGATGTAACGGAGGAAGTACTCACAGGAAGGTGGAACGGATTCGAATTGAAGGTCGATCCCTTTTTTCAGGCACCTGCGCCGGAGCAACCGGAGCAGAGCGATTCCCGCACTGTCGACTTTCCCGGTACCGCGGAAATCCACCTTGATCTTCCGCGGCTGGTCCTTCTCCAGGATATCGATGACTTCTTCCCAGATCCGGCCCGCGTGTTCATAGTTTAAAGAGTCAGGCAACCCGATGGTGATCTCACCATCGGGCGTCCGGGCTGTATCCGGATGCAACAGGCCTACCCATCCCTTTCACCCAGGTTGATCCGTTCCCTGAGTACCCCGGAACACTTGAACGTCACCACCTTGCGGGGCGACAGCATGATCGGATCCCCTGTCTGAGGGTTGCGGCCCCGCCGCTGGTTCTTTTCCTTGACACTGAACTTTCCAAACCCGCTGATGAGAACGTCTTCGCCTCGCTCCAATGTCTGCTTGATGATCTCGAAAAGAGTCTCGATAATCTGGGCTGACTCGGTCTTGGTGAAAATATTCTTGGCGAAAAGATTCTCCACAATATGGGCCTTTGTCAATGTCATGGCTTTTCCTTTCCTGACGCCGAACCGTTCAATCGTAACACTTCGGGCAGTTCATGCCTCACCTGGACTTTTGTTCAGTCTTCTTAAGGTATTAAAGGATACACCCCAGATTTTCAATAAAAAAATGGGTTCCCGATCTCCACCGGAAACCCTTTTATTCTCTTTGGTGGCGGTGCAGGGCTTCGAACCCCGGACACTACGGATATGAGCCGTATGCTCTGACCGACTGAGCTACACCGCCTCAGGCACTGAGATATTTAAAGGATAAAACTGCGCCAGTCAATACCAAAGTAGGAAAAGGGGACTTCGAGCTGCGGCGTGATCAAGTGCGGGAGCCCGGGAAAAACGCAGGTTCATGAAACGCGAACGCGGACGGTTGTCGCTCAAAGGTGGAATACATCCGTAAAAACGTCATACCCGTAACAACGTCGTTCCAACAGCAACGTCAATCCCGCGGCAACGCAGTGCCCACTTCATCGTCATTCCCGCAAAAAGATGGGGATGAATGGATGATCATGTCGAATCATGTACATGGAATCCCTGCAGTCACGGGCGATTGTAACGGCGGTTCGCAAACCGACCCTATCGCCGCACTCATCGGAAGAACCGCCATAACCGGAAAAACCCCCTCCACGGGAAGAAATGCCTCTGCGCGATAGCGCCCCTGCGGGACGCCGGCGCAAACCCATTGGGCGCTTGATGGGCGCATACGAGGAAGATCACCGGGTATGAACTGCCGCCTGGACAGGCATCAACGGCAATCCATTCGCCTGCCCGGTTATGACTGTTCGCACAGTGGCGCCTGGCGTTGTGAAACCGAATGATGTTGTGATGTCGAATGAACCGGAAAAGAGGCTGGTGGACAGGGGACTGGCGCGCTATATGATGATCCGACCGGTTGAATGGGCCTTCAGGGATTCAGATTGACAAAGAAACCCCTTTCAGTTAAATGTGGGGTAACTGCTTGATGCAAAGAGCTTTTTGGTTTTTTCAGGAGGTTTCAGGCAGATCCTGCTTGATTTTTTGTGATAATTCTCCCAAGAGTGGAGGATGGATCGACAGGGCTTTCGGGGAAGAACATGAAGGCCTTTGAGGGTGATGAGGGTTGAAAGAAGCCATTTACGAGGTGAAAATCCTCAGTGATTTTGCCGCGGCCCACAATCTCGAAAACTTTCGGGGCAAGTGCGAGAATCTGCACGGACACAACTGGAAAGTCGAGGTTGTTCTGCGCGGCAAGAAACTGGACGAGAGCGGCATTCTTCTTGACTTCGGAGAACTCAAGGCCCTCACCAGGCAGATCCTCTCCGAACTCGACCACCGGTACCTGAACGATATTCCATTCTTCAGGGACAAGAATCCTTCGTCGGAGAACATCGCTCGATTCTTGTTCCAGCGGCTTTCCGAACGGCTTGATGGTGACGATCTTTGGCTTTACAGAGTGTCGGCCTGGGAGTCTGCTGATGCCTGTGCGACATTCATGCGTGAGTGAGTTGATGGAAAGAGCCGATCTCAAAAAGGAGTACGAATCATGGGAGTTCTTAATGAGCAAGCCGGGGGCGGAGGGGGGAGATCCGTGACGCAGCGGCTCGTGCTGTTTGTGGTGCTTCCTTTCCTGGTCCTGATCGTGGCGCTTGGAAGCACACATTCGGCGGCCTGGGCATTGCAGCAGCACGTTCTCATCCCGGATCAGGCCGGAGCACGTCCTACTGCCGGTTCCCCACAGCAACCCCCAATTCCGGCACTACAAGAGGGAGGAGTACCGGTTCACAGTGCGGCAGCGGTGCAACACGCTCCGGAACCGTCACACTCGGCGGCTCCTGCTGCCGATTCGAGCCTGGGCCACTCCACTCACACCCAGTCATCCCCAGCACCTCACAGATCTGATCAGCAGAAGTCCGCTCCCGGCGGACTTTCTCATTCTCAGGCCGGTGAGAGCGATAAAGGTCATGGTGCCGAACATGCTGAAGGTCACGGAGAGCATGGAGGCGATCATGGGCCTGCACTTCCGGAAATCTCACCCATCCCCGGCGTAACCTTCGTCGAGACCATGATCAAGATCATGGAACACGAACTCTACGGACGCACACTGGGATGGCGGCCGAACGACATCATCATCGGAAGGTTTACCGACAACATCAACAATTATCAACTCGGAGTCCTCGAGGCCATGCGCTTCACGACGCTTCGCCTGAAAGACAGCCTGACGCGCATGGGCGATGCCGACACCTACGATCCCGACCTGGAGCTGGCTCTGAACCTGTTCATGAACAAGTCGACGTCCTTCTGGTTTCCTTCCGCGGAATCCTCATACGGCGAGGCGGTGGACCATCTGAAGAAGTTCCTCGCAAAGCTCGAAAGCGGGCAGCGCAGTTTCTACTACCGGCGGGACAACCTGGTGGCCCTGCTCTCCGCCTACAAGGACATTCTCGGCAACGTGAACAAGTCTCTTGTCTTCTCTCCCGTAAGCTGGTTCAAGGTGGATGACTACTTTTATTATGCCAAGGGCGTTTCCCACGTGATCTACGAGATCCTTCGGGTCGTTCGGGTAGGTTACCAGACGCAGCTAGCGTCGACCATGTACGGCCTGGACATGATGGATACGGTCCTTCATGAATTCTATCGCGTCGAAGGAATCGATCCCTGGATTATCCTGGATTCCGACCTGGGAAGCATTTTTGCCAACCATCGAGCCAACATCAACGCTCCCTTGAGTGAGGCGACTCACCTCCTGGGGATCCTCAGCCAGCTCTAACTTCTCGACTCCGGAGCGGATTGGGATCATTCCCGGTCCGCTCCGGAACCCTCACCTGGAGCTCCTCACCCCCTGGCAGTCCGCCGGATTTCCCGCCGCTTTCCCTAAGTGCTTCTTCGAATTTTCGTTTTTGCTTCAGATAATAGTCCCGGTTCTCGGAAGTCTTCGCAATAGCCATGTCGATTGCTTCGATAGCCTCCCTGTAACGTCCGTTCACGAAATAGGCCTCGGCCAGGGTGTCCAGGATATACGGATCGGGTTTGAGACTTGCGGCCTTCGAAGCAAGTTCGAGGGCCTCTCCGGCGTTTGCATAGGGTTCAGGAGATGTGGCGTAGAACCATGCCAGGTTATTCAGTGTACCCGCATCCTCGGGAGCCAGGGAGAGCGCCTTGAGCAGTGCTTCTTCCGCTTCATCGTATCGCCCCATTTCCAGGAGAAGTCCTCCGTATGCGGAACGGAGCTGAAAATCCTCCGGACGTTTGTTGATCCTTTGCTCGATCATGCCCATCTGCAAATCCGTATTCCATTTCCTGAACAAGGCTGTGTTCTCCAGGCTTGTGGTTCCAAGAATCAGCAGAGTCACGCCCAGGACATAGAGCAGGGAGCTTGCGTACAACCTCCTGTGGTGCCTCAGGGCGAGATCCTTGTCCCGGTAAGAGTCCAGCAGGAACTCGACCCGCTGCCGTATGCTGTAGTGATGCCAGTTGGGCAGGTCCTCGACCCGACCGCTGGAAAAGGCGATCTTCTGCAGTGAAGATATGAGTGTAAAAGGATGGCCCACAAGGTCCGACGCGTACAGATCGGCCTGCCGTTCGCTGTTCCTCAGGAAGTATCCGAAAACAAATCTGAAAAAAATAACGAGCAGTGCAATGACCGGCAGGGTATAGGCAAGGGAGAACAGAGCCGTTTCAAAGGCATTGCCGGACAGTGCCCACCCAAGGATCGATCTTTGCGTCAGAAGGAAGAGAAGGAGAAGATCGCCGAGGTTGTAGACGAGAAAGGAATAGAACATGAAAAACACCAGGTAGAGCAACAGGTGAAACCTTCTCACGTGGCCGATTTCATGAGCAACGACCGCCTTGAGTTCCTCCAGGGTGAGCAGTTCGATCAGGCCTCGGGTGATGAGTATGTAGCGCAGACGGGGCAGTATTCCGATGATCCCCGCAGTAAGGGTTTCGCCGCCGGGAAGCGGCCAGAGCTTGAAATCGCCGACCTTGAAACGGTGCTCCCGGCAAAATTCCTCGAGCTCCGCCCTGATGGAATTCGAGGGAAGGGGACTGCACCCCCACATGCGGACAACAAGCCCTGGAGCCAGGAAGACACAGGCAATGAGGATCAGGGCAAACATCACGATCTGGCCCGCCTCCGACTCCATGAAAGCCGGCTTGCTCACCATCTGAAGAAGGTCGGAAATGAACGAAACGACAAACCAGGGAATAAGAACGGCGGAACTGAAGGAAATGTTCGCCCTGATGAAGGCCGCCCGGCCGATATCGGACCGGTGGATATGCCGGTGAACGGAATGGCCGCAGGCCCACATCACCGACAGGTGGGCCACAAAGACGGCTGTTCCCGCCAGTCCCGCGGCAGTGAGGGAATGGTCGAGGATCGGCACATAGTGCTTGATGTCCAGGACGTAGATGTAGACGGCAAGGCAGAGGAGCGCGAGAATAGAAAGCCATGTCTGAGCACGATAATACTTCAGAGAGGCCAGAGCCTGTGAACGACCTGCCGAGATCGCACTGCCCGCGCGACGAAAGACTCCACGGCAGATCAGCCAGTAAACGGCAAATATCCCCAGGCTGCAGGCGGCCGTCAGCAGTGGAGGAAGGGCCGCTTGAGAAGCCGGCCGATGCATGGTGACGAGCAGCAGAGCAATAATGAAATAGAGAAACTGGCTGTACATGCGATAGGGTCCCGGGTCCTGTTTGCGGACATCTCGGCGTTGAATCGAGGAATACACAAACGAACCGTCTGTTCCTCTCCTAAGGTATCATCAGATCTACCTGTACCAAAGTCAAGAGCGTGTCACCGCCGAGGCGGACAAGGCAGAAGGCATCCGAGGCACAGGGAATGGCCCGGTAAGCAGGAGCAACGCCTGGGCGATGTGCACCTGATGCTCCGAAAAATAGGAGACATGGGGCGGCTGCTCTAGACCTGGCAGCCGGCCGGGGAGGATACCGCCATAGGTTTCCGCTCGATGCGGCATGCGTTCGTTCAACGCGTGAAGCGTATCTTTCCCTTACCCAGAAGGTCATGAAGGTGAAGAATTCCCTGGAGGGTTCCGCTCTCATCCGTTACCGGGAGAACGGTGATCTCATGGTGTTCCATCATTTCGAGGGCGTCGGCCACGGAGAGGTTTGCCGCTATGGTGCGCGGATTGTGCGACATGAAGGAACGGACAGGCCTGTCATGGATGTTCCGGCATGCATGAAGAGCTCTTCTGAGGTCTCCGTCGGTGAAGATGCCTAGAAGCTGCCGGCCTTCGTCGACGATGAGAGTTGCTCCCACCTTCTTGACGCTCATCTCCTCGATGGCCTGGGCAATGGTATGGTCCGGCCCGACAAGGGGGATCTGCTCTCCCTGGCGCATGACGTCACGCAGGGCGACCTTGAGCCTTTCGCCGAGGTGTCCGCCGGGGTGCAGGTTATGAAAATCCCTGGCCTGGAATCGGCGCAGGGTGAGCAGGGCGACGGCCATGGCGTCGCCCATGGCCAGTTGGGCGGTGGTGCTGGCCGTGGGCACGAGGCCGAAGGGGCAGGCTTCCCTGGGTACGCCCGTGTAAACCGCCAGGTCGCAGTATCCGGCGAGGGAAGAAGACAGGTTGCCCGTAAAGGCGATGATCCTTGTGCCGATGCGCTTCAGGGAAGGAAGGATGATATTCAGTTCGTCGGTTTCTCCGCTGTTGGAAAGAGCAAGCACGATATCCTCGCCGCGCACCATCCCGAGGTCCCCGTGCATGGCTTCGACCGGGTGGATAAAAATGGCGGGCGTGCCCGTGCTGCTGAGTGTGGCCACTATCTTGCGCCCCACGACGCCCGATTTGCCAATCCCCGTTACGACCACCCGCCCGGTGCACTCGTATATCCAAAGCACCGCCTGAACGAGCCTTTCATCCACGCGCGCCAACAGATGAAGAATGCCCTCGGCTTCGACACGAAGAACTTCCCTGGCGATATCGAGGATTTCGCTCCTCCTCGTGCCGTTTATCATCGCCCGGGCGGAGTCTTCGACTTGGCCCGGGCGACGGGAAAGTTCTTCCAGGCCTTGGTGCCCCGGGGCGTCGTCGAAATTGCGCATTCCACCCGGCACGTCCGGGAGCACTTTGGGAGACTTACCGCCTTTGGTGTTCAAAGCAATCCTTTCGCACTTGTTCCTCGAAGGGTACGGCATAGTCACCCGTGAAACAGGCCAGGCAGAAAGGGTGGTCCTCCAGGGATGCGCCTGCCCCTTCAAGCAGTCCTTCGAGGCTCAGGTAATTCAGCGAATCGAGCCCGATGAAATCCCGGATTTCTTCAACGGAATGAGAAGCGGCAATGAGTTCCCCCTTGGTCGAGAAGTCTATCCCGTAAGGGCATGGAAAGCGGTGAGGGGGGCAGCTCACCAGCATGTGCACCTCTTTGGCTCCCGCCTGTCGAAGGGCACTGATTCGAGTGCGCGTGGTCGTGCCCCGGATGATGGAATCCTCCACCAGGATGACTCTCTTGTCGTACAGAAGCTCCCGCACCGGGTTCAGTTTCACTCGAACTCCAAAATCCCGCATGGCCTGGCTGGGCTGAATGAAAGTCCTCCCTACGTAGTGGTTCCGGATTACTCCCATTTCGAGGGGAATCTCCGAGGCTTCGGCAAAACCCAGAGCCGCATAGTTGCCGGAATCGGGGAAAGGCATGACGAAATCGCCGGTAAGACTGTAATTCTCGCGGGCCATGAGTCGTCCCAGCCGCTTCCTGCAAAGATACACATTCTGCGTGAAGATGTTGCTGTCGGGGCGCGCGAAATAGATGAATTCAAAAATGCAGTACGCCTGCCGCATCCTGGGAAAAGGATGGAGGGAGCGGAATCCGTTGTGGTCGATGATCAGGATTTCACCCGGTTCCACATCACGGATGTAGGTGGCTTCGATAAGGTCGAAAGCACAGGTTTCCGATGCCAGGACGTAGCTGCCGTTCAGTTCACCCAGGCACAGCGGCCGAAATCCCCGCGGGTCTCGCACACCGATGAGTTTGTCCTTGGTGCACATGATCAAAGAGTAGGCGCCTTCAATCTGGGTGAGTGCCTGTACGAGGGCTTCTTCGAGGCCGTAGATCAGGTTCCTGGTGATGAGATGCATGATGATCTCGGTGTCCATGGTGGACTGAAATATGGCTCCCTGAGCCTCCATCTCACGACGCAGTTCAACCGCGTTGACCAGGTTCCCGTTGTGGCCGATGGCATAGTACTGGTTGTCATGAAAGACGACGAAGGGTTGGGCATTGGCCAGAAGAGAGGATCCCGTGGTGGAATAACGCACATGGCCGACGGAGATGTGCCCTTGCAGGATCTTCAGAATGTCTTCCCTGAAGACGTCGTGGACCAGCCCCATGTGCTTGTATTCCCGCACTTGGCAGCCGTCCGAAACAGCTATCCCGGCGCTCTCCTGACCGCGGTGCTGCAGAGCGTAAAGACCGAAGTAGGTCAGCTTGGCTGCGTCGGGGTTTCCATAGACTCCAAAGATACCGCATTCTTCCCGCTTGCGGGGAGTGAAAGGGGCGAGTGCGGTGAGTAACGAACGACGATTCATGGGTTCAGTCTGCCTCCAATGCCACCGGAAAAACCTGCCTTACAGATCGAATGCGTGCGCGGCATGATACTCCTGAATGGTTTTCACATCCCAGTTGCCCTTCTGAAGTTCGCTTACGGCTTCAGCCATGGCTCTTGCTCCGGATATGGTGGTCGCATAGGGGATGTTGTATTCGAGAGTGGTGCGCCGTATCTCGTAGGAATCGGACGTGGTCTTCTTCCCCAGGCTGGTGTTGACGACCAGCTGGATTTCGCCGTTCTTGATGCGGTCCACCACATGAGGACGGCCTTCCCGCAGTTTGAACACACTGTCCGCCTGGATGCCGTGACTCCTCAGAAATCCTGCTGTTCCAGACGTGGCGATCAGGCGAAATCCCATATCCCTGAACTTCTCCGCCACCGGAAGCACCTTCGGTTTGTCCAGGTCGTGCACGCTGATGAACACAGAACCGCGGACGGGCAGTTCGTAGCCCGCCCCCGCCTGCGCCTTGGCGAAAGCGATGCCGAAGCTTTCCCCGATGCCCATGACCTCGCCCGTCGACTTCATTTCCGGGCCGAGAAGCGTATCGACGTTGGGGAAGCGGGAGAAGGGGAAGACGGCTTCCTTGACGGAGATGTGCCGGGGCTCCACTTCAGTGACGAATCCCAGTTCTTTCAATGACTTTCCCAGCATAACCCTGGTGGCGAGTTTTGCCAAGGGGAAACCGATCGCCTTGCTTACAAAGGGAACCGTCCGCGAAGCCCTCGGGTTGACTTCCAGAATATAGATCTCCCCGTTCTGGATGGCGAACTGGACGTTCATGAGTCCGACCACGCCGAGTTCGGCAGCCATGAGCTTGGTCTGCCTCATGATTTCCTTCTGAACATCCCGCGATATGCTGATGGGAGGCAGAACGCACGCACTGTCCCCCGAATGGATTCCCGCCTGCTCGATGTGTTCCATGATGCCGCCGACTACCGTAAGGTTCCCGTCGCTCAGCGCATCGACATCGAGTTCGACGGCGTCTTCGAGAAACTGGTCGATCAGAATGGGATGGCCCGGTGATACGTGAACGGCCGTCTTCATGAATTCCTTCAGGGTGTCCCCGTCATGGATGATTTCCATGGCACGGCCGCCGAGAACATACGACGGGCGTACCACCACGGGATAGCCGATGGATTTCGCGGCATCGAGGGCTTCTTCAAACGTGAACGCTGTCGCGTTCCGGGGCTGTTTGAGGCCGAGCTTGAGCAGCATCTGCTGAAAGCGCTTGCGGTCCTCGGCGAGATCGATGGCATCGGGAGATGTGCCCAGGATCCTCGCGCCGGCTTTCTCGAGCGGCACCGCAAGATTCAAGGGGGTCTGGCCGCCGAACTGTACGATCA
Source organism: Syntrophobacteraceae bacterium (assembly GCA_013314815.1). Classification (GTDB taxonomy): domain Bacteria; phylum Desulfobacterota; class Syntrophobacteria; order Syntrophobacterales; family Syntrophobacteraceae; genus JABUEY01. Next base: position 21,425 of record JABUEY010000023.1, on the reverse strand, counting down.
CGCCCCTGGGTCTTTCGGTGTCGAGGATGTGGAGCACGTCCTCCCGGGTGAGCGGTTCGAAGTAAAGCTTGTCCGAAGTGTCATAGTCCGTGGAAACCGTTTCGGGGTTGGAATTCACCATGATGGATTCGCAGCCTTCATCCCGCAGTGACAAGGATGCGTGCACACAGCAGTAGTCGAATTCGATGCCCTGCCCGGTCCGGTTGGGGCCTCCACCCAAAATGACTACCTTGTCACGGTCGGAAGGCCTGGCTTCGTCCTCCGTCTCATAGGTCGAATAGTAGTAGGGGGTATAGGCCTCGAATTCCGCCGCACAGGTGTCGACGAGCTTGTAGACCGGCCTGACGGCATGGCGCAACCGTGCCCGGCGGACGGTCTCCTCATCCGTTCCGGTGAGATGAGCCAGCCGAATGTCGGAAAATCCCCATGACTTGGCAAAACTGAGCCTGTCGGCATCTTCGAGGAGATTCTCGACGGATGACGATTCCATCAACTCCTTTTCGAAATCGAGGATCTGCTTGATGTGATGAAGAAACCAGGGATCCACCCAGGTGAGACTGCTGATTTCTTCGATGGAGAGCCCGAGGCGGATCGCCTCGCCGATCTGGAAGAGCCGCATCGAATTGGGGCGTCGCAGCTTCTGCTTGAGTTGTTCGAGGTAGTCACCGTTCGGATCTGGTGGAGGTTCTCCGAAGCCGAACCGGTTGATTTCGAGAGAACGGATCGCCTTTTGGAGCGCCTCCTTGAAAGTGCGGCCTATCGCCATGGTTTCCCCCACGGACTTCATCGACGTGGAAAGCACGTCTTCCGTTGCAGGGAATTTTTCAAAGGTGAAACGCGGTACCTTGACCACGCAGTAATCGATGGTGGGTTCGAAGGAAGCACGAGTCTCCCGGGTAATGTCGTTGGCCAGTTCGTCAAGAGAATACCCTACAGCCAGTTTTGCGGCAATCTTTGCGATGGGGAATCCCGTGGCCTTGGAAGCCAGGGCCGAAGATCTGGATACTCGGGGATTCATCTCGATCACCACGATATCCCCGTTTGCAGGGTTCACGGCAAACTGTACATTCGAACCACCGGTCTCCACTCCTATTTCCCGAAGAATGGCAATGGACGCATCGCGCATCTTCTGGTATTCGAGATCGGTGAGCGTCTGGGCGGGGGCCACGGTGATGGAATCCCCCGTGTGGACTCCCATGGCATCCATGTTTTCGATGGAACAGATGATCACCACATTGTCCATGCAGTCGCGCATGAGTTCGAGTTCGAACTCTTTCCACCCCAGTACCGATTCTTCCAGCATGACCGCATGAATGAAACTGGCATCCAGGCCTCCCTGGGCCAGTTCGACCAGCTCCTCGCGATTGTATGCGACCCCGCCTCCCGTGCCGCCGAGTGTAAAAGACGGCCTCACGATGACGGGATACCCGATCTTCCGGGCAATGGCTTCCACTTCAGCCATGCTCCTGGCTATCCCGCTCTCCGGAACACGCAGCCCGATACGCCTCATGGCCTCGCGGAACAACTCCCGGTCTTCGGCCTTCTTGATAACGTCGACTCTGGCCCCGATCATTTCCACGCCGAAACGGTCGAGCACACCCATCTCCGCAACTCGCACGGCAACATTCAGCGCCGTCTGGCCTCCCAGCGTCGGAAGAAGCGCATCAGGCCGCTCCCGTTCGATGACCCTGGCCACAGCCTCGGGGATAATGGGTTCGATGTAGGTGCGGTGAGCGGTCTCCGGGTCAGTCATGATCGTGGCCGGATTGCTGTTGATGAGTACAATTTCGTACCCTTCTTCACGGAGTGCCTTGCACGCCTGTGTTCCCGAGTAGTCGAACTCACAGGCCTGGCTGATGATGATGGGGCCGGAGCCGATGATGAGTATCTTTCTGATGTCTGTTCGCCTGGGCATGGGTGTCCGTTCTCTTTACTCTCCCGCATGAAAGAATAGGTTGTTCAACCGGGGCGCAATCCTTTCTTTTTCGATGCCTCTATTCTCGATGCCCCCCTTCCATCCGTTCGATGAACCGTTTGAAGAGGTAGGACGCATCGTGGGGACCGGGTGAGGCTTCGGGATGATACTGCACACTGAACGCGGGAATCTCCAGGTGTTCCATTCCCTCCAGGGTATTGTCGTTCAGGTTGAAATGGGTCATACGCAGCGGCATGTTCTTCATGGATTCCGGGTCCACGCAGAAGCCGTGGTTCTGAGAGGTGATTTCCACCTTTCCGGTGGTAAGGTCCTTGACCGGCTGGTTGACGCCGCGGTGCCCGAACTTGAGCTTGAACGTTCGGCCGCCCAAAGCCAGCCCCATGATCTGGTGGCCGAGGCAGATACCGAACATGGGGCGCTTGCCGAGCAGATTTCGCACCGTGTCAATCACGTAGTGCACGGCGGCGGGGTCCCCGGGACCGTTGGAAAGGAAAATCCCGTCCGGATCGCAGGCCATGATTTCTTCGGCGCAGGCATGGGCGGGAAATACCATGATCTGGCATCCTTCGTCTTCCAGTTTGCGCAGGATGTTGAATTTGATTCCGCAATCGATGGCCGCCACGCGGAATCCCGGGCCTTCCTTCCATTGTGCGGGCGGAAATGAACCCGGCTGTGACGATCGATCCCAGAGGTAAGGGCGGGCACAGGTTACATGCTGAACCAGGTCTACTCCGTTCAGCCCCGGAAAGCCCATGACCTGGTCCATGAGCCTTCCCGTGTCGTCCGTATCCGTGGCGACAATCCCCCGCATCGCCCCCGCCAGCCGTATGTGGCGCGTGAGTGCCCGGGTGTCGATGCCTTCAATGCCGATCTTGCCGTGCTCGTTCAGGAAATCGGCCAAAGTCCTGTTCGAGCGCCAGTTGCTGGGAAAATCCTGGTATTCCCTCACAATGAAAGCCTCCACCTGGACAGCGGCCGATTCCATGTCCTCGTCGTTGATGCCGTAATTGCCCGTCAAAGGATAAGTCATCGCCACAATCTGCCCCTTGTAGGAGGGGTCCGTGAGTACTTCCTGGTACCCGGTCATTCCCGTGTTGAAGACCACTTCTCCCAGTGCCCGTCCTTGTCCGGCAAACGTGTAGCCTCTGAAAAGAGTGCCGTCTTCGAGCAGGAGAAAAGCCCTCGCCCGCTTCCATGGAGAAATCATGTCCCTTCCTCGATGCTTCCCGTTCCTGCCCGTGCGGTTTCCCCGCTTCCAACCGAAGGTTCAACGCCCGGACAGGGTGCGGCGGGTTGTCAATAAGTCGCTTTCCCAAACCCTGCGCGACTCATCCTGCCGATTTATGGGCACACTTCCAGTGTCGGCGGCACAATTTGGTGCCGTCGAAAAAAAGATGTCCCACCCCGGTTACTACCCGCAAAGCGCTGCGGCACCACCCCGGGCTGGTTCCCTTTATGGGTCGGTCGAACGTCGTACCCGCAGGATACAGATTGCTAATCAAGATTTGTGCCAAACCGAACCATTCTCGCAGGGGCAAGTCCATCCCGCCGTGATGACGGCTCCCGCCCGTGGTGTTTCCTTGGTGAACCCTGGAATTAAACCAATGAATTCTAACGATCCGCCGGAGAATGGCAAGCAAAATTCATAGCAAATTCATAGCGGAAAGGGTTCTGTTGTTCCATGCCGGCAACGGCGGCCGTGCGGAGGCGCATCGGAAAGCGAGTGCTGTCAGCATTCAGGAAAGCCGTCTTGCGACTGCCCGCAGATCATCCGGCGTATCCACGCCGGATGTTTCCATGGGAGAGAGGCCGACCTGGATGGAGTAGCCGTGTTCGAGAGCACGCAGTTGTTCGAGCTTTTCCGTGTTCTCGAGGTCCCCGGGTGCCAGGAGAGTAAATTTCAGCAGAAAGCCCGTTCTGTAAGCGTAGAAGCCCAGGTGTTTCAAGAAGGGAGGGATCGCATCGCCACGGTCTCTCCAGAAGGGGAGAGGTGATCGGGAAAAATAGAGTGCCCTCCAGTTCCGGTCCACAACCACCTTGACCACGTTTGGATTGAAGTATTCCGCTTCGTTTCGGCTTTCAAAGGCAAGGGTGGCCATGGGGCAGGCAGGGTGATTATCGAGGGCTTCCACGAGACGGACAATCATTACGGGCTCGACAAGAGGTTCGTCTCCCTGGATATTGACCACTATGTCGTCATCGGCCAGGCCGAGCAGGGTGCACGCTTCGGCCAGGCGGTCGGACCCGCTGGGATGGTCGGCGCGGGTAAGAACCGATTCGCCGCCGAAAGACTCGACGGTACGCGCGATGCGCAAGTCGTCCGTTGCGACGACGAGCCGGTCGAGGCCCGGAGTGAGCCGGGATCGCTCGAATACGTGTTGAATCATGGGCTTGCCCAGGATATCGGCAAGGGGTTTGCCCGGGAACCGGACGGATTCATAGCGGGCCGGGATAATGCCTATAGTCGCCATACTCAAACTTTCCTCGTCAAGAACGGTGAAGGGAGTCAAGGAACCTCTCTGTGAACATGCGCGGTGATTTCCGGGCAAGGGGCTGTCCCGACAACCTTGGGACGGATCAGTGCCCGCAGGTGACGCCGGTCGACGGATTCATTGTACAATTGTGCAATCCTGCTTCCAAACAAGAAATCCCGAGAGTTCTTCCTGACAAACGGGTATTGTGATAAATTTAAACATTAGAATCGCACGGTTCCACATTCTCACGCGGGAGCATACGAAATTCATGGGCAATACGGAAATCGAACTGATCGGCTCGTCATCGAACTATCTGGCCACACTGCTTCGTAACCGGCCTCCATATGTTGAATGGCTCCAGGACCGAAAGAATCTCTATCGTCGCTATCCGCTGACCGAACTCTACCGGGATCTTCAACAATGTGTGAGCCCGGTTCGGTCGTTCGGAGATCTTCTCGTTGCCTACAGGGAATTCAAGCAACGGCATTTCCTGAGGATTGCGGGCAGAGACCGGCTCGGGCTGGCCGACCTGGTCGAAACGACTTCCCAGTTGAGCGACTTGGCATGCGTGGCTCTGCAGGCGGGCCTCGAGGCGCTCTCTCTCCACCCGCACTGGTGGGTCGGAGAGGGGGAAGGCGGCCCCTGGTCCACCGTTTCCAGGGAGTTCGATATCACCGTGCTGGGGCTCGGCAAGCTCGGAGGCCAGGAACTGAACTTCGTTTCCGATGTGGACCTCATATTCATCCACTCGCCCAAAAAGGAAGAAGCCTATCGTTCCCCTGAGGCTTTAAACCTCCTCAGCCGCCTCTGCCATTTTCTCACACGTCTCCTGGCGGACCGGGTGAACGGCGACCGGGTTTTTGAAGTGGATCTCCGCCTGAGACCTCAGGGAAAGGACGGTCCCGTGATCACCTCTCTTGCCGCCGCCGCCGATCATTACCTGCTTCACGGGCATGCCTGGGAGCGGCAGATGCTCCTGAAAGCACGCCCCGTTGCAGGTGCGCGCTCTCCGGGTGCCGCCTTCGTCCAGGATGTTCGCCCCTTTGTTTTCAGGCGCTTCCTGGATTTTCAGGCCCTTGATGAACTTCGGTCCATGAGGGACAGGATCATTGCCGAGGGCCGTCGGCTGAGTCTTGACCGGCAGAAGTTCGATGTCAAGCTGGGAATAGGAGGAATCCGGGAGATCGAGTTTCTTGTCCAGTCGCTGCAGTTGATCTACGGCGGACGCATGCCGGAGTTGGATGAGCCCAATACGCTTCGCTGCCTGGACCGGCTGCGGGATTTGAACCTGCTTTCAGCGGATGTGGTTGCTGAACTCAAGGAATCCTACGTGTTTCTCAGGCGCGTCGAGCACTGGATTCAGCTGGACCAGAACCGGCAGACACAGAAGCTTCCACAGTCGGAAGAAGCCAGGAGACGCCTCTGCAGGGCTCTTGGTTTTGACGGCGACGAGCAGGCCTTCCAGGAGAGGCTGAAAGACTGCTGCGGCACCGTGCACAAGCACTTTCTTGCCCTCTTCGAATCTGAAGAGTCGAGCTCGAAGACGGCGGGGCGCAGCGGTGAATCGGAAGCGGTAAAAGACGAAGACCCACTGAGGAATTATCCTCCTCAGACCCTGATTCGGCTCCAGGAATGCCTGGAGCGTTATCCACCTTCTCTCAGGCAGGTGGTGAGGGAGTCCCTGGAGAGTTTCTCGCGTCTCGAGGACGGGGAGCTTGCCGAAAGGATCCTGCTTCGCCTGGAGAGGTACTTCGGCAAGGTCACCAAGCGGCCTGGCCTCATGAGGGTGTTCCGGTCCTCGTCCCCCTGGGTACAGGATGTATGCAGGGCACTGTGCCGAAGCGAGCTCGTGGCGGATCTGCTCGGGCATCATCCCGGCCTGGTCGAAGGGATCGCCACCGCCGGCGGTGTACTTGGCGATTCACAGTCGTGGGAGGCGGCGAGCACCCGCCTGCTCAGGAAGGTGAAGAGTTATGAGGAGGGACTCGAATGGATACGCCGCCTGAAAAATGAGAGGCTCCTCCAGCTTGTGCTCAGCGATCTGAAAGGGGAGTTTCCGTACGAGAAGATAGAAGGGGAGCTCACCTTTCTTGCCGATTTCGTCCTTCGCATGACCTATGATCGTATAAGAGACAGCCTGGGCCTCGGGAAGAACCTTCCCCTCTCGGTCCTTGCTCTCGGAAAGCTTGGGAGCAGGGAGATGAGCTATCTCTCGGATCTGGACCTGGTTTTCGTATATCAGCCGGGCAGGGGAGAGTCTGAAGAACAGATTCCGGGGGAAGTCGTCCGGTTCGTCCAGAGATTCATGCGCATGCTGAGTACTCCGCTCCATGAAGGGCCGGGTTACGCAGTGGATGCACGCCTGAGACCCACCGGGACGTACGGACCTCTGATCGTCACTCGAGGCGCCTGGATGGAGTACTTCACGGGCCGGGCGGACCTGTGGGAAGTGCAGGCCCTGCTCCGGGTCAGGCATGTTGCCGGGGACGAAGATCTCGGCAGGTGGATCGAAGCGAAGGCTTTTGAAATCTGTTATTGTGAAAGGAATTCGGAGGATGTCCGGCAGAGGCTCTGCCACCTGAGAGGCCGAATGCAGCGGGAGCGCAGCGACGAAAGAGGGGACATGATAGACCTTAAGCTGGGAGTCGGGGGCCTTGCGGACGTCGAGTTTCTTGTCCAGGGGATCCAGTTGATCCTGGGGCACATGGACCCGGATCTCCAGAAGGGATCCGTACGAATCGCGCTGCCCGCCGCATTGAAGCATCTGCCTGAACTGCAGGGGCAGGTCCGCGGAGTCCAGGCCGCCTACGATGCGCTGAGGTCCCTGGACCACCGGCTGCGGCTCCACGTGAATCACAGCTCCGCCCGGCTTTCTCCCGGCCTCTTCGAATCCATGGTTGCCTTCCGCCTCTGGCCTCCCGCTCGGGAAGGCGGCTCCATCGAGAGCTGGGAAGACATTCTGCGTCTGCGCAGAGTCGTACGGTCTTCGCTGCAGCATTTCTGCCCCGAAATCTGACAACGCGCACACGGCAGACCGGCGCAATGAACACCGGTTCTTCCTGCCGACCGCGTCTGAATCTTGGTATGGCTCAACACAGGAGGCTGCGCAGGCCATGACCGATTCCCATAAAGAAGATCAGACTGTCCGGCGGGTATTGCCGGATCTGGTCCGCACCTATTTAATGCATCGAAAAATGATGCAGTACCCGCATCTTGTCGACGAGATGCGCGGGATATTCATTGCGGCTCTCGAAAAGAAAGGGATAGCCGGCGAGGAGGAAATCGAGAGGAAGGTGGTCGAGTTTCTCGGTGAGCAGTCGGGGCACGAGTCGCCTGAAGACAGGAAGATCCTGAAAGAAGCCCTGGTGGACTTGCTCTTCGCCGTTCACTTTACGACGGACGAGATCGAGGCGCACATCAACCTGGCACGCAAACGGGATCGGTTCAGAGAGCTGCACAGGGTCGTCAACGAGGAAAGAATCCAGCCCGGGCGAGTCATACGGGCTTTGAGGGATTTCTGCAACATACCTCAGGGGGACCTCTATATCTCCCCCAGCGAAGCGGAGGGGGTTCGAGTGGCCCTCATCGACCGCTTCATATCAAACCAGCTGCCTTTTATCGGAATTGCCAAGCAGCACCTCACTATCCGAGACATCGACGAGATGCTCGACCACGTCTACCTCAACCGCCGCAGGCCCGGCAAAATCGGAGGCAAGGCGGCCGGAATGCTGCTTGCCGCCAAGATCATCCTTCCCAGGCTCCAGGATCGGGAGCCGGACCTGGAGGAGTACGTTCGGCTGCCGGAATCGTACTATTTCAGTTCCGGCATCTTTTCGGATTTCATCGACTACAACGGACTGCACTACTTCCGCAGCCAGAAGTACAAGACGCGGGAAAGCATCGAAGCGGAATATCGCAACATCGCCGAACTCTTCAGGAAGGCTTCCTTTCCTCCCGACAGCGTGAACGACTTCAGGGCGTTTCTGGAAAGACTGGGGGAGCACCCGATCATTCTCAGGTCCTCGAGCCTGCTCGAAGACAATTTCGGCCATTCCTTCTCGGGCAAGTACGATTCCATCTTCCTGGCCAACCAGGGGAGCTTGGAAACAAGGCTGGAAGAATTCATGTGGGGTTTGAAACGGGTGCACATGAGCACCTTCGGGCCGGCTCCCATCCTTTACAGGCGGGATCACAGCCTTCTCGACTTCGACGAACAGATGGGTGTCCTGGTGCAGAAGGTGATCGGGCGGCGATTCGGCGACTATTTCTTCCCCTTTGCCGCAGGAGTGGCCTTTTCCCGCAATCCCTTCGCCTGGACTCCACGCATCAGGAAAGAAGACGGACTCCTGCGAATCGTGATGGGTCTGGGCACCCGGGCCGTGGACCGGGTGGGCGGCGACTACCCGAGAATGGTCCCTCTCGGGAACCCTCTTCTCCGCCCGCAAATCGAGGCCAGGCAGATCATGAAATACTCCCAGAAGATGATCGATGTCCTGAACCTCTCGACCAACAGCGTGGAGACGGCAGCCTCCATGGAACTCCTTCACAAGATCGATCACCCGGATCTCTTTTACGCGGTGTCCGTGGACGAGGACGGATTTGTTTCCGCACCGCTGTTCAAAGGGATGAAAATCGATCTGCGGCGGAGTTGCATTACCTTCGAGAACTTTCTGACAAAGACGCCGATTGTCCCGCTCATGAAAAAGATCCTGCGCAAGCTCGAACAAGCCTACGGAAACCCGGTGGACGTCGAATTCGCCTGGGACGAAAACAGGCTGTACCTCCTCCAGTGCCGTTCGCTGCCCGTGCGCGAGACGGCCGGCGTTGTGCTGCCCCGGGACGTCCCTGCCGACAGGATCCTTTTCAGAAACAACCTGTGCCTGTTCAACGCCGTCATCCCCGACATTGAATACGTGGTATACGTGGATCCGAGAGCATATGGAAGGATAAGGGAATACGAGGAGAAGACGGCCGTCGGGCGGGTCGTGAGTCGAATGAACAGGGCGCTCCAGGACAGGCGGTTTGTCCTGTTCGGTCCCGGCCGCTGGGGAAGCAACGACATCAACCTCGGAGTAAGAGTCGGCTACCAGGACATCAATCGGTGCCTGGCTCTTGCGGAAATTGCGTTCGAGGAGCAGGGGCTGACTCCCGAGGTCTCATGCGGCACCCACTTCTTCAATGATTTGCTCGAAACTGGGATCATTCCTGTAGCCATCTACCCCGACGACAGGGAAAACGCCTTCAACGAGAGATTTCTGCTGGATGCCCCGAACCTCCTTGTCTCCCTTGCTCCCGACCTGGGGCAGTACACCGCCGTGGTGCATGTGCTGCACGTGCCGTCAAACACCGGCGGCCGACTGCTCCACATTCTTCAGAACGAACGGGAACAGAAAGGGATGGGATATTTCGCCCATGCCGGAGAAGACGCCGTCGGAACCTGATGCCGGGCGTTTATTCCGATCCTGGCGAGTCCCTGCGAACCCCGGCTCCATTTTCAAGAATCCTGACGGTTTCCTCGATTTCCTCCAGGCTGACTTCTTTCCTCAATTCCTCCAGTCTGTGCATGATCGATGAAAAACGGGTCCCCTCGGCGGCGCTGATCCATTCGAGCTGCAGTCTTTCCGGGCGGATGCCGAGCTTTTCCATCTTCTTGCGGAACCTGGCCACCCGCTTCTCCGTCCAGTGGTTGGCATGGATGTAGTGGCAGTCGCCGATGTGACATCCGCTGACGAGAATGATGGGAGCCCGCCGGGCGAACCCGTGCCGGATGAAGGATTCGTCCACCCGTCCGGAGCACATGGTGCGGATGAGCCGAACATTGGGCGGGTACTGAAGCCGGGAGACACCGGCATAGTCGGCGCCGGCGTAGGAGCACCAGTTGCACGCGAAGGCCAGGATCTTGTCCTGAGGGTCTTCTTCGAGCAAAGTATCGATCTGGTCGAGGATCTGAACATCGGTGAAATGGTTCATCGTGATGGCCCCGAACGGACATTCGGCGGCACAGGTGCCGCAGCCCGCACAGGCGGCGGTATTCACGACGGCCGGGGTTTTCTTCTTCGTATCCACCGTAATGGCGTTGTAGGGGCAGACTTCCGCGCACTTGCCGCATGCCCTGCAATGCTCCGCGATCACCTCGGAAGTGATCGGCTCCGTGAGGATCTCCCCCCTGTGCATCAGCCGTATGGCCCTTGCCGCCGCCGCGGAAGCCTGCGTCACGCTGTCCTTGATGTCCTTGGGCCCCTCGGCGCACCCGGCATAAAAAATGCCGCGTGTGGCCGCGTCCACCGGCTGCAGCTTGGGATGCGCTTCGAGAAAGAAGCCGTCGGGTGTGAGCTGCAGGCCGAGCATTTCCTGGAGTCTCTGCGTGGCGGCGGATGGTTTGACTCCCACGGCCAGGACCAGCATGTCCAGATCGTGGAATTCGATGGAGTTCGTGGCGCTGTTTTCCACGGCCACCCTCAAGCCCGCATCGGCGCGTTCTTCCACCGTTCCCGGCAGCCCACGGATATATTTCACTCCCAGACGCCTGCTTCTCGTGTAAAGATCTTCGAATCCTTTGCCGAAGGCACGAATATCGATGTAGAAGACCTTGACGTCCATGTCCGGGTAGTGTTCCTTCAGCACGAGAGTGCTCTTCACGGTATTCATGCAGCAGACGTTGGAGCAGTAAGAGGCACCCTTCCTGGCGGAACGCGACCCGACGCACTGGATGAAGCCGATGGATCCGGGAGTCCGTCGATCGGTGGGCCTCACCAGCCTGCCGCGGGTCGGGCCGCCTGCATTGACCAGCCGCTCGAATTCGAGACTCGTCAGCACGTTCTCGAACCGCGTATAACCGTATTCATCGAGTTCCGTCGGGTCGTACGGCTCCATCCCGGTTGCCACAACGATAGTCCCCACCCGCTCCGTGATCTCCTCATCCGACATGTGGAAGTTGATGCAGCCCTTGTCGCAGACCTCCACGCACTTGGCGCACACGACGGGATTATGGCCGAGGCACTCGTTCACATTGATCACGTAGGCTGAAGGAACAGCCTGGGGAAAGGGTGAATAGATGGCCTTGCGCGAAGACAGTCCGAAATTGAATTCATCGGGACGCACCACCGGGCAGACCTTGGCGCATTCGCCGCAGGCCGTGCATTCGTTCTCTGACACGTACCGGGACTTCTTGAGTATCTTCACGTCGAAGTTGCCCACGTAGCCCTTTACGTCCACGACTTCACTCAGAGTGAGCAGCTTGATTCGGGGATGTCGACCGACATCCGTCATTTTCGGACCGAGTATTCAGATGGAGCAGTCCATGGTCGGGAACGTCTTGTCGAGCTTGGCCATTGTTCCGCCGACGGAAGGCTTTTTTTCCACCAGGACGACGTCGTAGCCGTTGTCTGCCAGGTCCAGGGCCGCCTGGATGCCTGCCACGCCCCCGCCGATGACCAGGGTCCTCTTCGTAAGAGGAAGAACCTCCGGTTCGAGAGGCACCAGGTTGCGCACGCGGGCCACGGCCATTCTGGTCAGGTCGACAGCCTTGCGGGTCGCTTCCTCCGGCTCGTTCATATGCACCCAGCTGCAGTGCTCCCTGAGGTTCGCCATCTCGAGGAGGTACGGGTTGAGCCCCGCCGACTGCACCATCTGGCGAAACGTCGGTTCATGAAGCCTCGGCGAACAGGATGCCACGACGATCCGGTCGAGCCGGTGTTCGGCGATGTCTTCCTTAATGCTGTGCTGCCCCGGTTCGGAACAGGCGTAGGGGATGTCCCTCGCCACGGCGACATCTTCCATTTCCGCGACGGCCTCGGCGACCTTCCTGCAGTCGACGGTCCTGGCGATATTCAGCCCGCAGTGGCAGACGTATACGCCGACACGGCGGCCGGTTGTCCTGTTTTCCTGCTTTTCCACGATCAAAGTCCCTGCTCCCTATTCCCATCTGATAGTCCTGGCTACGATGGACGTGAGATCCATCATCTCCATCCTGATTTCGTCTCCCAGAAACGGGTCTTCCATGGCGCACCGCAGGTGGATCTGGCACTTGGGGCAGGCCGTGACCAGGAGGTTGCTTCCCGTTTCCCTGGCCTGGCGGAGCCGTTTCACCTGGAGGGCCTTGGTGTAGCTGTCGCACCCGGTCCAGGCGCAGTTGCCGCAGCACAGTGCCGAGTTGCCCCGGTCCCTCATTTCCTCGAATCCCCTCGGTTTGAGTCGGCTGATGAGCTTTCGCGGAAGCTCGCCCGGTCCGCCGAGCCTGGCCAGGCGGCATGGGTCCTGGAAGGTCAGCGTGCGGTTCAGTTTCTCGAACCCGATGGCACCCTTGTCGATCTCTTTTTCTGCGAGATCGAAAATGTGGGTCACCTTGAAGCTTATGGGAATTCCGTGTTCAGGGTAGTCGATGGCAAGAGTACGATAACACTCGGGACAAGACGTGACGACCTCCTCGATCCCGCGCTCCTCGATGGCGTCCACGTTCAGGCGTGCAAGCCGGATGAAACTATCCCTGTCTCCGGTCCACAACAGGTCGTGGCCGCAGCATCTTTCACCCGGAAGCAGGGCCGGAAAGATATCGAAGAAGTTCAAGAGACGAAGACTGTCGATGAGTATGTCACAGGTTTTGACTCCGAGCGTGCGGCCGAAGAAGGTATCGAAATAAGGCGCACAGCCTCCGAAGAAGAGCGTTTTGCTCTGCCCGTCCACCTGGATGTCTTCGGGAAGCCAGTCCCAGTGCCTGATGTCGAGGTCGGGTGAAGTCATGGTGCGCATGAGTGCCTGGAAGAAGCCTTCATGGGCCTCCTGCCCCGCCGTTCCCGCCCTGCGGTGAACCTGGCGCATATCCCGGATGAACCTGGGGAAATCCACGGCCGAAGGACAACGGTCGTAGCAGATCCCGCAGGTGAGGCAGGACCATACGTCGCTGACCACCGACGCCGAACCGATGTTGCCTCCGATAATGGAACCCGCCATGGCCCGGGGAGAAAAGGGCTTTCCACAGAGGCTCATGGGGCAGGCGGAGGAGCACTTCCCGCAGTCCTGGCACGCATAAATGTCATGGGAGGTGAGGATACGGGCGGCCAGGTCCCTTCCCGATTCCCCCGGCTGCGTCTTGGGGACGGGTATAACGGGGCTTTTCCCCATTCTTTCCACATCCGCATGGAACTGCTGGAGGAATTCGAGCAGGGCCTCGGACTGTTCGGGGAGGAAGGTGGCCAGGCGCAGGCGGTCCTTTCCGAGTCCGAGCAGTTCGAGTATGCCGCGGGTATCCTGGACGTTGCGTTCCGCGATGCCCGTGCCGCTTCCGTACCTGCAGGAACCGGGTTCGCAGCCCACGAGAGCCACACCGTCGGCGCCCGTTTCGAACGCCTTGAACAGCAGCGCCCTGCTCATGCGGCCGCTGCAGGGAATGCGTATCATCCTGACCTGGTGAGGCATATGCCGGCAGCTGTCCTGAAGCATCTGGAACGCGGCGTGAGGTCCCCAGTTGCAGATAAACAATACGATCTTTAAATCATTCATTCTTCATGTCCACCGTTTCGTCATCGGCACATTATTTCTTCGATCATCTGTTCGAGATACCTGCGGTCGCGGTACGGGCTGTCGGCGGCATTGGTGGGGCAGACGGCGATGCAGCTGCCACACCCCTTGCACAGGGCCTCGTCCACCACGGCGTACCAGCCGCCGATGTCGTTCTTCCTGTAGTTGACGGCCTGGTAAGGACAGACCTCGACACACCGTCCGCAGCCCCGGCAGTGGCTTTCGTCCACAACCACCGTGTAACCCTTGTTCTGCCGCGGACTTCTGGGCATAACCGACGCGGCCAGAATCGCTGCCGCTGTACCCTTGATTCTTTCCGATACCCGGATGCCTCCAGGACTTGCCAGGAAAAGTCCCGGTATGGAGGTGGCTCCGGGACTGAAGAAAGGTATCCCCGTAACGCCGCGCCGCTGCATGGACGCCTGCAGCTTGTGGTGAGACAGGTCCTCCATGGGCAGGTAAGGGATCTGCTTTCTGGAAGAGTCACCGAGGATCACGGCTCCCACCTGGAACACCTGCTGAAAGCCGCTGATGTCGGCTATCACCTGGAAGTTGCCCACGGTGCCGCGGAGTCCCTTCACAAGGGAGCCGTTGAAGGAATGGATGTTCGGGTGATCCACCGGCTCGGACAGGGGCCGCTCGGGAGCCCCGAACAGAAAGACCTCCATGCCGGTCTCGGCCAGTGTGAGCGCGCTCTTCATCGCCGCCTCGGAATCACCGATGACCGCCGTGGTGAAATTGTAGGGCCGAGCCGGCGCGGGGAGCGCCTTCAGCTTGCGGGCACGGCCTATGGACCGTTCGATCAGGCCGGTGAATCTCCTGCAGGCGAGTTCGGGGTCTTCTTCAAGCAGCCGAAGCACTTCGCCTCGTACGTTGCAGGTTTCCGCCATGGCCCGGCTGACTCCCGTTCCATGGAACAGGGCGTCCTTCAGGCGGCTTCTCTGGTCCGTGCAGGCGCTGCAGATAAAGTCCAGCGGACAGCACACGCAGGAGGCGAGTACGATGCGAGAGAGTCCTTTTTCGCGAATGGTCCGAAGAATGGATGCCGAACCCTCGGGCGAACAGGCCGATGCGGTCACTTCCGTGTGTTCGACATCCTTGAGATTCGTGAGTCCTTCCACGTAACGGTCGAGTTTCTCGATCCAGCCGAGCGAATTGTTACACCGGCAGACGAATACGCCGATGCGCAGTTCACTGGAGAGCTGCGGGCCCGGCGGGGAGAAGGAAAGGCCGTGGCCTTTCATGCGCTGAGATGTGCCGCCAAGCAGGATCATGGCCTCAGCGGCGGCCGCGAAGCCGCGAAGCATCATCGCGTAGACGTCGTCCTTCGACGACCTGGTGCTGTAGGCCCTCAGTACGTCCTCCCCTTTTACGGAAGGCGCCGAATCGGGGTCGGCGATGATCACCACTCCCGCATGTTCGACTCCCTCGGCCGGCATTTCGTCGTGCCGGATCGTTCCGGGAGAAACACAGACCCCGGCGCACTGCAGGCATTCGGCGCAGACTCCGCACTGCAGGCAGCGGCCCGCTTCGGAAGAAACCTGCGTTTCACTGAGTCCGAGAGCCACTTCCGCAAAACCTTCCTTTCTTGCGGCAGGCTGCCGTTCAGGCATGTCCGCCCGGGCAAGTGACGGCAGATCGGTGGTGATTTCAGGGAAGTCCCTGTCAAAGGGCCTGTGCGTTATCGGGTCAGGCAATGCTTCTCCGCTCAGTGTTGCATGAACAGCCCGGGCCGCATGCCTGCCCGATGCCATGGCCCTCACCACCGACGACGGGCCGGTTGCGGCGTCCCCGGCGGCGAAAACCCCGTCCACACCGGTTCTGCACCCTGCGTCGACTTGAATATGGCCTGCGGGAGTGAAAGAGATTCCGCTCTTCGGGTGGCAAAGCGAAGAGTCTCCCTTTTGACCGATGGCAACGATGGCCCTGTCGAAGGGAAGTTCCCTTATGGGTCCGCCCGGGATGATCACCGGCCAGGGAATGCCCCTGGCGTCGGGTTCACCCGGTTTGGTGGCGGCGCAGCGCAGTGCAGCAAGTCTTCCGTCCTGCCCGATGAACTCCACAACCTTCAGGCTGTCCGTGATCCCTATGCCTTCCTCGCGAGCCGCAACGACCTCCGCCGGATCAGCGGGGATGAGTTCCTCCGGGAACCAGGAAAGAACGGTCACCCGGGCTCCAAGACGCACGCACGCACGGGCGACGTCGAATGCTGCGTTTCCGTCACCGACCACGGCGATTCGCTCCTCCGTGCTGCCGACTTCCCCTTTGTATAGCTTTTCGAGAAAAGACAGACAGCCCTGGACACCATCGAGGTCTTCCCCGGGTACACCGAGTCTCCTGTCTTTCCAGGTGCCCGTGGCCAGGATTACCGAAGAAAACTCCTTTCTCAGTTCCCGGATGCCGTCCGTCAGATCGATGGAACACCCCGTTCTGAATTCAACTCCGAGCCTTTCGATATAATGGATCTCGT
Organism: Syntrophobacteraceae bacterium; assembly: GCA_013314815.1. Lineage (GTDB taxonomy): Bacteria > Desulfobacterota > Syntrophobacteria > Syntrophobacterales > Syntrophobacteraceae > JABUEY01. Next base: position 5,029 of record JABUEY010000023.1, on the reverse strand, counting down.
GGTCGAGTACATCCCTGGGCAGGCGCCAGGGACCGATGCCGTACCGGAGCATGCCGCCCGCCTTTTCTTCCTTCTCGAATACCGTCACCGGGTAACCGAACCGGGCAAGATCCGCAGCGGCGGCAAGTCCCGCCGGGCCGGATCCGATAACGGCCACCTTCTCGGATCTGAAGACAACAGAAGTTGGATTTTCCGCCGATTCCGTCCGTTGGCGATCGGCAAGGAAGCGCTTGATGTCTCTTATGGCGACGGGTTCGTCGAGGGTGCCCCGCCTGCAGGCTTCTTCGCACGGGTGAGTGCATATCCGGCCGCAGATGCCGGGCAAAATGTTGTCTTTCCGGATGAGATCGAGAGCCTCGTCATACAGGCCTGCTCTTGCCAAAGCGATATACCCCTGCGCGTTGACTCCCAACGGGCAGCTTTCCTGGCAGAGAGGCTGCCGGCGTTTGTCGATGACGGGGCGCCCGGGCAGACTCTGCCTGCCGTTAAACCGGATGGGCCGTGATCCGTCGGGCCCGACAGACGGGCACACGTCGGCACACCGGCCGCAGAGGATGCAGCGGTCGGGATCCACGTAAGTGGCAGTGGTCCTGTACCTGGCGCAAAAGCCCTGGGGAGTGTGCTTGAGGGACACAACTTCACCGGGTATGAGGCAACGAATCCTGGGGTTTCTCAGTATGCGGAGAAGACCGGGCCGTTGAGCGTAGTTGAGGGTCAGGCCCGAGGAAAGTCGCCATTGTTCGGAGGCGAGTTTTTCATTGAGATCCGGGTCGCGGTCCATGAGTGTCACCGGAATGCCCATTTCTCCCAATTTGTTTGTCGCCGCAAGCCCGGCCGGATTCGCGCCGATTACCAGGACCCTGTGAAGCCTATCCTTGGGAGTTCGCATCACCTGACTCCCTTCTTTCCCTCGGCCTTCTTCTGACGTCCCTTCAGAGTGGCGAGGCCGAATTCGTATCCCTTGTTGAATGCCCCGATGTTCGCTTCTCCGGTCCCTCTCGGAACGGATTCAGATACCGTGCGGCGCATGGCGTCCGCAGTAACGGCCTCCGTCACGGAAGTGAAAAAGCCGAGTATGACAATGTTGGCCATCATTCTCCTTCCCAGTTCTTCGGCGATCCGCGTGGCGGGGATGGCGAAAAAGCCGCTACCTCTTGCCGCCGCGGGCTGCACCAGGTCCTGGTCGATAATCAGGGTGCCGTCACCTTTGAGGGTGTCCGCGAATCTGTCATAGCCTCCCTGGGACATGCAGACCAGGATGTCGGGACGCCTCACGTAAGGATAATGGATCGTCCGGTCGGAAATGATGACCTGGGCACTGCAGGCGCCTCCCCTGGCCTCCGGACCGTAGGACTGGGTCAGAGTACTTTCTTTCTTGTCCAGAAGGCTTGCCGCCTTGCCCACTATCTGGCCGGCAAGCACAATGCCCTGGCCTCCGAATCCCGTAATGAGAATTTCCTTCGGAGAAGCTGGTTCGGTTTTCCGGTTCATCGTGCGCTATTCCTGTCGGTTCCTTGAGTAAACGGGAGGTCCCGGGGGACTCACTGAGTGAGGCTGCAGACCTTTTCGTAAGCGTCAAGGAAGGTTGGCCTTTCCAGGTCGACGAATTTGCCGAGTGTGATTCCTCGATGGAAATCCAGAGTCACCTCGGCGGGGTTCGCTCCGTTCCTGGTGATGGTGCGTTCCTGGTAGATCTTGAGTGAATCGAGGGGCTTTTCCCTGTTTCGCCTCCCATACCCGGTGGGGCAGGGAGCAAGAACCTCGACGAAGGAGAAACCCCGTCTCGTCAGGGCTTCCTCGATGGACTTGGTCAGGTCGCGCGTATGCAGGATGGTCCATCTCGCGACGTAGGTCGCCCCCGCCGCGAAAGCGAGGAGCGGAAGATTGAAGGGGGGTTCCGGGTTGCCGAGAGGAGTGGTGGTGGTCTTCGCCATGCTGGGAGTAGTGGCGGCAGCCTGGCCGCCCGTCATGCCGTAGTTGAGGTTGTTCACGCATACGACGGTGAGATCCACGTTTCGCCTGGCTGCGTGGATGAAGTGGTTCCCCCCGATGGCGAAGAGGTCTCCGTCTCCACTGAAGACCACGACGTTGAGTTCCGGGTTGGCAAGCTTCATGCCCGTTGCAAAAGGGATGGCTCTCCCATGCGTGGTGTGATAGGAATCGAGCTTGGTGTAGCCGGCTCCACGGCCGGAACAGCCGATTCCCGAAACCATGACGGTTTTTCTGAGGTCCAGCCCGGCGGCCTTGACGGCTACCAGGCAGGACGAAAACGCCGTGCCGATACCGCAGCCGGGGCACCAGATGTGGGGAATGCGGTCCGTGCGCAGCAGGTCGTTCAAAGGGTGTTCCGACCGGGTCCTCGTTTTTTCCATTTGTGCTCCTGGTGTTGCATGGAGTCCCCAGAGCTCCTGAGGTCCACCCGCATTCTGCCTTGACAGGATGCTGAGAAAATCGTCGAAAGGCAGGTTTCTTTATTTTCGCAAGGCGGAAATCTTCCGCCGGGTCCCACAGCAGCGGAATCTACGCGTGAAGAGACTGGAGAAGTCCCTTGAGCCTGTCGACAATGGTGTCCGGCGAGATCACCGTACCGCCGGCGTGGCCGACCAGGCAGACGGGGATTCTTCCTTCCGAACATCGTTGAACTTCGAGATGTATCTGGCCCAGGTTGATCTCGACCGTAACCAGGCATTTCACCTTCCTGGACAGTTCGCGTATCCGCTCCTCCGGAAAGGGCCACACGGTGATGAGGCGAAGGAGCCCCGCCTTGATTCCCGCCTGCCTCGCTTCATCCACTGCCGCCAGGCTGCTGCGCGACGAGACTCCGTAGGACACCAGCGCGATGTCGGCGTCGTCGAGCCTGTAGCTTTCGGTGAGCAGGATGTCTTTGAGATTCCTGCGGATCTTGCCCGTCAATCGGTCGAGCATCTCCGCCTGGGTTTCCGGATTCATGCAGGGGTACCCGCGTTCGTCGTGCGTGAGGCCGGTCACGTGAAGCCCGTAGCCTCCGCCCGCGATCCCCATGGGCGCCACGCCGTTCGGACCCGGCTGGAAAGGTTTGAACCGGTCTTTCCTCCCCTTGGGAACCGGCCTGGTCTGCAGCTGGATGGCACCGGGCTCGGGTATGACCACTCTTTCGCTCAGATGCCCGGTGACCTCGTCGGTCATGATCAGCACCGGCAGCCGGTAGGTCTCACTCATGTTGAAAGCGGTGATGGTCTGGTAGAAAAGTTCCTGGGGCGAAGACGGAGCCAGGGTGATGATCTCGTAGTGGCCGTGCGAACCCCAGCGTGCCTGCATCATGTCCCCCTGGGCACCCAGGGTGGGCAGACCGGTCGAGGGCCCGGCTCTCTGTACGTTCACCACCACGCACGGGGTTTCCGTGCATATGCCCAGGCCCAGGTTTTCCATGATGAGGCTGAACCCCGGGCCCGATGTCGCCGTCATGCTCTTCACCCCCGCGTTGGATGCACCGAGGACCGCCGCCATGGCGGCAATTTCATCCTCCATCTGGATGAATGTACCGCATACATGAGGAAGCCTGGAAGCCATGTGTTCGGCAATCTCCGTGGCCGGAGTGATGGGGTAGCCCGCAAAAAACCTGCACCCGGCAGCAAGAGCCCCCTCGGCACACGCGACGTCTCCCGTGATAAAATGTTCGCCGGTCAAGACTGCTGGTTTCATTTCCACATTTCCAGGTTAAGGTGAATTCACCGGAACCCCTCTAGATATGGGGCCGCGGTGAAAGGTTTCAATGTGCCGCTATGCCGCGGGATCTGCATCCGGAGGCGCCTCGACGGAATAAATCGCAAAGTCGGGGCAGATGGTTTCACAGTAATGGCAGTTCACGCACGCCTCGGGCCTTTTCACCCGCGGCGGGTGGTAACCCCTGGCATTGTACTTCGGGGAGAATTCCAGCACATCCCTCGGGCAGTACTCAATGCAGTAGCCGCACCCCTTGCATCGCTCTTCTACGATGTGAACAATACCCCTCGATACCTCGATCTCTTCCATATCCAGAGGAACACGCCAGTATTTCATCTTTTCCCGTCCTGGTTGCTTATCAGCGGAATCCATTCAAACCCGGGGATGCCGGATAACAGGCGAACCCAAATGACACTGCCCTGCCGTCGACGGATCCGCCTGTTGCCGAGCCTCGATACAAGACCGGGATTACAGGGTAAAGCGGCTCAGGCTCGGGTATTGTAAGTCATTGGATGAGCATGTCAAGCAGTTTGTTGAACTGATCCAACGCTGATTCTCAGTTAACGTATATTTTTCAGGGGGGGTGTCGTGAAATTGGGATTCCTGTATCCAGCGATTACGAACATGCTGCCGATTTAAAGGGGATGATCGGGCAACTGGATGATTTCTCCTGTGGTTTGAACCTCTCAAACCAGCACATTGTGAACCCAAAAAAGCAGGGGAATGAAGAAATCGTTTCATATCCGGGTGGCACTGCCTGATGGCTTATGAATGCATGTGAGTTGAACGCGTGGAACTCCGACTCACGCCTGGGATGAATTCGTCATTTTGCCCGGGGGGCGAGGTATGGGATGAGGCAGCGAATGCGGGGGGGTGCTGGAGGGGGATGCAATTGCATTGACCGGGGATGCAAAAGGGGGAGGCCCCTGCGGGCTTCCCCCTGGAACGAACCCGACCTGGAGACGCACCGGATCGGGCGGATCTGTTGGGATGACCTGGTCGGATCGTCAGCCGCCGCAATGGGGACAGCCGCCGCCTTCGTTTTCCTCCCGCTTTTTCCCGTTTTCGGAATCCTTGCCGAAGGCCTTGACGATTTCGGCGATCTGTCGCAGCCGGTCGTCCACCTTCCTGAAGAGGGTTCCCTCGGGATAGGTGCCGTCTGCCTGGAGCTTTCCGGCTTCCATGCCTGTCAGGATCTCGATCCCTTCCTCGATGGTCGATACCGGCCAGATGTGGAATTTGCCATCCTGTACCGCATCGAGGACTTCCTGGTCGAGCATCAGGTTGCGCATGTTCTTGGTGGGAATGATGACCCCCTGGCTCCCGA
>JABUEY010000214.1 GCA_013314815.1 Syntrophobacteraceae bacterium | reverse complement strand
AGCCATAGCCCTTTTCCTCCTGCTCTCAGGGCTACACTATACCACATAACCTTCCGATTTGCCTATTTTTTATTCCTATTAAACCATAAAAATCCACTCCCAGGCCCTACAATTACGACACAGTCTCGAAGGCGGGAATCCAGTCCAAGCACACATCGCACCACAAAGATCTCTCCAGGCGGGATCGCTCTGCTCCATCCATGTTATCTTTCCGGCTCTTTCCCATTTCTTGTAACTGTTCGCCCTGCAAAGTTACTTTTCCTAGATTCCCGCCTTTTTTGCGGGAATGACGTGGTGATGCGGAATGACGATGTGATACCCGATGACGTATTATTATCAAATGACGTAGTGACACCGAACGACGTTGCTGTGGGTGTATTCCACATTTGTGCGACGACCGTCAGGATGCGCGTTTGGCGGAAGAACCGGCATTCAAGAGGGCGAAACAGGGTGGATGCCGGCCTTCGGGCATGTAGCATTTTGTTCCAACAACCTATTTTAATCGTCAACCCCCGCGAATGGAAGCGCAAAAAGCTAGGCTTGTTCATCTCCAGAGTGCGGAATGAACGCGGGAGAAGCCCGCCCGGGACTGACCAAGCATCCTCTATTGCATTCGTTTCTATCTGATGATACAAACAAGTTTCGGCGGAAAAGCAAGTCCAGATGCATCCCTGTACGGGATCACGGTGTTGCCCTTGGGCCATGCCTGCGTTTCGCCACTGCCGGGATCGGTTGCCTGCGGGAACGGGATCTCAAGCAGGCGGTTGCCGCTCATCGAGGCCCCTTTTGCAACCTCATGTCGAAACCAGCTGCGGATTTGAAGGAAGGTCCGGCTGGCTGGTCGCAGGAACGGCGTACATTCGCCGACGCTGTAAAGCCGCTCGTGTTAAGCCTTCAAATCGGCCACGAGGGGTTTGCACAGCAGGAAAGATGCTTATAATGTCAGTGTTGAAGACTCGCTCGAAGGTGCAAATTCACTAACCCCATGTAAATCACAAAACGAGAGGAGAGTGCGCTATGGCCGAGAAAAGGGAAGTCTGTCACTGCGAAAAGTGTGGTAACGAAGCCGAGATGACCATCGTCTGTGAACTCATCGAAGTCCCTGAAGCAGGCGTTCAGAAGAAAAAGGAAAAGCAGACAAGAACCTGTACCGTGTGCGGTAACGAAGCCGATATGATCATTGATTTTGACGAATAAGAGGAAGAAGCTGCTTCAAAACGATCGGACAAACGGTGCGCACCTTCCCGCTGCGGATGAGTGCGCACCATGCGTTTCAGGCATAAGTCGCGTGGCAGGTTCATCCCGCCACCTTCATTTCGCTCAAATCATGAACTATGGCCAAAATGCTGCCTCATCCTCGCGGCTGATCCGGCTGGTTCCTGGAAAATCCCCGCTGAGTTCCCTCCAGGAAACGCACAATGAATATTCCGCTGATTCGTGGAGCAGGGCGGCCGGTGCCACTGAAACTCTTTGCGCCTGCACCTACTTCATGGGCTGGATGCGCACTTCGATTTCTTTTTCATCCTTCAGAAGAGCGATGATCGTCGAGGTATCGGTTTCTCCGAAATGGTAGGGATAAAGAATGCGTGGCTTGAAGCTTTTAGCCGCGCGCGCAGCCATTTCGGGGGTCATGGTGTACGGCAGGTTCATCGGCAGAAAAGCGATATCGATCCCCTTCAATTCGGCCATTTCGGGTATGTCTTCCGTATCGCCGGCAACGTAAACCTTCCTGTTGCCGAAGGTGATCACGTAGCCGTTCCCGGCCCCCCGAGGATGAAAGGGCTGGCCGGGAGCCCGCATATGCACGAGGTTGTACGCGGGAACCGCTTCTACGCTGATCCCCTGGATGATTTCGACGTCCCCGTTTCGCATCACCCTGCCGCTGTTCAACTGCTTCCGGCAGGCTTCCGTGAGCACCAGGACGGTCTTGTCCGTGCTGATCGCTTCGATGACCGCTGGATCGAAATGATCCCGGTGTTCATGGGTCACCAGGATGATGTCTGCTTTGGGCATTCGGGTGTAGTCGGCCGTCTGTGCGACGGGGTCCACGTGAACGATCGTGTCTTCAAAAGTGAACATGAGAGTTCCATGACCGATGAACGTGATGGTCAACTTTCCCCCCTCCGTTTCGAAGACGTCCGACGGAAAGTCACGTGCTGCCGTCCCGGAGGGTAAGGTCAGCAGAACTGCGCCGAGAAGAACGGCAAGTTTCCACATAAGTGTCACCTCCTGCTGTTTGGTTGGTTCATGAGTGCCCCGGATGGTTCTTGGTGAATCTTTCGACCACGCAAACAATGAATCGGCGTGCTCCGGAGAAAAATTCCATGAAGGCGATGCGGACCGGCACCCGGATCATCCCGAATCATGTCCGAAGGACACCTTTTTCTGCTTTATGTTGTACCAGAAAAAGCAGGTTTGCCAGGGAGTTCATTCGACGGCGGATCGGGTTCTCGAGCAGCCTCCGAGCAGGAACAGGCAGTGGTTCCGATTACGGGCAATACTGCCGTCGAGATCTTTCAAGGAATCGACGATCAGCACGGGTGTTCCGTAATCAGCCCAGTGGAACAACTCGTACGATGGTGCAAGGGGAAGATTGATACAGCCGTGTGAACAGTATCCGCTGGCGATGTCTCCCGTATGAATCCACACGTGTTCGTAGATTCTCAGTGCGTAGGGCATGGGAGCCGGTTGGCCGTAGGCGTTCGTATAGCTCCTTGAAAAATGGTTCGCATCCTTGGCCCTGACGGAATAGAGACCCGATCTTGTCCATCCCTCCTCCCTGCCGATGCATATGTGAGTGTCCCCTGCGAGTCTTCCATACTCATACCAGCCCAGGAAGGGAATATCCTTGACAATGAGGATGAACTTGGACAAATGACGCAGTTCGGCTATGGAGTCGGGCATGGGGGTCCAGTCCTTGTAGTAGCGAAAGTCGTTGGGGACTCGGATGGGTCGGCCCATTCGGATATCTTCCGCAATGTAATAGGGAGCCCTGACGTTCAATCGAGCCAGTATCTGCCGGGAAACGCTCGGACTCAGCTCCGGGTCGGCCTCGCCGATCCCTACGAGTTCCTTTTCCGTCAACACCCGTTCCTGCCAGCCGGGCCGAGCCTGATAACCTCTCCCACGGTCTCCTTCCTCCACGGTCGCCTCAAGGCTGCCCGCTTCCCGGTAGTTCAACACCTCGAAAGGCTCGGTGCCGTATCGTGCGCCGGTTCCGCATCCCCACAGGAAAATGATGGCTGCCAATAGCGCGGTGCTTTTAAGAAGAACCATAGCAGTCATGAGGTTGCCCCTTTCATCGAATGGTAAGCGTCTTGCAGAGTACACCTTCTCCCAAAGCGTGGCACGCCATGGCAGGATGAGCCCGTGAACCCAGGGAGCTATTGAACGGGATACGGCGGCATTCACGGTTTGCTCGAAATCGGAAATGACATCCTAACGCCATTCCGCATCATAACGGCATTCCCGCGAAGATCACACCGTCATTCGTAGAAATAACGTCGTAGCGACGACGATGTTGCACCAATGAGGTTGTCGCGGAAATGACGATATTGCCGAGTGTATTCCACCTTTGTGCGACAACTGTCCGGATACGCGTTTGCCGGAAAAATTTTCTTTATAGAAGCTAAACATCAGCTGCATGAATATCCATACATAAATGAAAGAGTGCCTGATGAATCAACCTGCGAATATTCGGAACGCGACCATGGAACTGCGGTATGGGTTCAAGGTGTGACATGGAGCACCCATGTTGGCGGGAGGGCATGCAACTCCGGGCACGTGATTTCGTGGTGTGAAGATGATATAAGAAATGACATACGGATGAGGTATCAAATGGCAAGGATGTGTGCAGCTGACATTGGCGGGGCTGAATGGGTGCCCGGTTCCCTTGTTCAGATTCGACCACGGCAGGAAGGTACTCGCAGATGACGGTTCCCTATTTTGTCTCGTTCAATCCCGCAATTCCCATGGAAGAGAACCTCCCGGCGTTTATGGAGGTCGATGACGACATCGGGCGGTTGCTTGCCGGAGCTGAAGGTGTGGTGCTGCCCGCCTACGTTTCACCCTGGCGCTACGCGGCCATCACCGCCTGGGCTCGGAATTGGTTCCCGCGCCTCGATGTGCGTTTTGCTTTCGGAGGCAAAGCGAAACAGACAGCCCTGTTCCGGGAAAAAGGAG
>JABUEY010000213.1 GCA_013314815.1 Syntrophobacteraceae bacterium | reverse complement strand
CTGGTTGCCTCGCAGATGAACCCGCACGTCCAGCTGTTTTTCAATGACCTTGAGATGGCTGTTCCTTTCCCCGGCAAGCTGCTGCACAAGCTTGTTGTCTTCAAAGGAAATCTGTACAGTGGCCCCTGGTGCCTTTTCTCTGTCGGCGGTCAAGTTCGCCAATTCCTTCAGCCCGATCCCCCTTTTATCCGTATTTGCTTGAAATCATGTGCCCTGGAGAGCTTACTTCTATCACGTGTTTCCGACTCTGACAATATGCTCTTTCAAGCTCATGATTCTCCTGAATATTCCAGGTATTTCAATAAGGAACGCTTCCGCTCCACACCGTTTCGGCTCGAATCGCGGACGTTCACGACACTTGTCCGTAAACGCAATTCTCCTAGCCGCCTTACGGTCTCCTCCTTCCAATCGTCGTCTTCGAGGAGCGGAGGCCGAACACGCTTATATGGAACTTGATAATTGGAAGCTTCCAGTCTAATAATAAAATGTTTCACCCTTCGTCAAGCATGGAAGGTGAGAAGTTTTTCAGATTGAGATTCTCGATGTTCCCCCTCGATCCAGAGTTTTTCGTCCATGATAGTGAAAGAATGCCCTTCGACTGTTTCCATCCTCATGATCCCGGGCCGTACAATCCCGCAAGGTTTACCGTTCTCTCGGCAGAACGGAAGTGGAATGGGGATTTGCCGCCGGCTTGCAGGTATTTTTTTCGTTTGGGACCCGCCGGGAGTCGAACCGTCATGAACGGACTGGACTGGGCACTGGTGGGTATGGGGCTGCTTTGTATAGGCCGGGGAGTCATGCGAGGAGCGGTTTCGCAGATTTTCGGCATTGGAGGCGTGGTCGTCGGGTTCCTGCTTGCGGCTCATTACTACGAACCCATGGCACGGCAGCTGTCCAGATCTCTCCCTAACCTTGCGGGAGCACAATTCATCAGTTTCGCGATCCTGTTTTTGCTCACATGGTTCTGTGTGGGAGTCTCGGGTCTCTGGCTTTCAAGGCTCATGCACAGGAGCGGACTCGGATTCTTCGACCGTTTGTGGGGAGGAATGATCGGTTGCGGCAAAGGCATGATCCTGGCCATGGCCTCCGTGTTCACCCTTACCCTTTTCCTGCCTTCCGAGACTCCCCTGTTGAATCGATCCGTACTGTTCCCTTATGTGCAGGAGGCCGCAAGGCTCGCATCCAAAGCCACGCCGGTGGCGGTTCAGAGGGTTTTCGAGGAGAAGAGGCGGGAGCTGGAAATCTATTGGGCTGAAGTGCGAAGGGACAGTGAAAGTGTCGGGCAGGATTCGATGAACAAGGAAAGGAAGAAATAATGCAGGTTGACAGCGGCCGATGGAACAGGGTGCGGCGAATCTATGAAATCATCGGCCGACTTCGAAGCGAATCGGGATGTCCCTGGGACAGGAAGCAGACTCCCGAGAGCGTGCAGACATACCTGATCGAGGAAGCCCATGAAGCGGCGGCGGCGGTTCGTGCCGGGCTCGCCGGGGAAGCGGCTGAAGAACTGGGAGATCTTCTTTTCATGGTGCTTTTTCTCATACACCTCTACGAGGAAAGACAGGATTTCAGGCTCGAAGAAGTGTGTGACCTCATCTGCGAAAAGATGATAAGACGTCATCCTCATGTTTTTGGGGATACGACCGTAGCGTCCACCCAGGAAGTCAAGGACAACTGGGAGAAGATAAAGGCCGGCGAGAAAGCATCGAGTGGGAAGGAAGAGTCGATCATTCCCGAATCGCTGCCGGCGCTGATGCGGGCCTACCGGATGCTTTCGAGGACCTCGGGCACAAAGAGGTCCGGCCTCGATGACACGGGTTCACGTGCTGCGGAATTCGTTTCCAGGAGCCGGACACTCGGGGAGCTTGTCACGAGGGGGGCCCCGGTATCCGGCGAACTGCTTGGAGACCTCCTTCTCGCTCTGGTGGATATCGCCCGGATCCAAGGATTCAGGGCTGAAGACTGCCTGCATGAGCGCCTGAAAGTGCTGAACGGTAACGAAAGCGCCGATGCCTGAAACCCGCCTGTCGCAGGTGCAATCCTGGTGCAGCCAGACGGCTGTTCCCGGGAAGCGGCTTGAGCGGGATGGGCGACGATGGCGTTCTCGATACAGAGGAGGACGGCATGGTGTACAGAGAGCCGTTGTTCGTCAGTCAGTTGCGCGAGAAAAAGCTGCAGGAGGAGATAGCCAGGGCCAAGCATATCTATGCCGAACACGGGGAGCGCATGTTCTGTGATGAGTTGATATGCGGGCTGCTGGCTGTTTACCGGGACGCCATCCTGGAGACGGGCCGGCTGATGAAGGAAACAGGGGTCATCGAGGCGTGCACCCGATGCGCTGTGGAAGGCCCGGGCAGCTGTTGCTTCCAGGGGATAGAAGAAGGATACGATTACGTATTGATCCTGATCAATCTTCTTCTGTCGTGTGATATACCGGATACTCCCGAGGTTCAGGGGAGCTGTTTTTTCGTCGGGGAAAACGGATGCAGGCTCCAGGGAAGGTTCAGTTTCTGCCTGAACTATCTATGTCCCGACCTCCAGGAACTGATCGGCCCCGCACACCGGACCAGGCTCCTTCGTGCGGTGGGAAACGAACTCACCGCGGGCTGGGAACTTGAACATGCACTGCGACTGCGGTTCGGGAAGCAGTAGTCTCGCTCCTGCCTGTCCCGGACCGATCCCAAGTTTCAAAACTCAGGACATGGGTGTCACGCCCGGGATCAGGCACTTGAAATGAGTTCCTTCCCCCGACTTGCTTTCCACATGGATCTTCCCTCCCATGCGGTCCAGGATCTCCTTTACGATCACAAGGCCCAGTCCCGTTCCCTCCTCCACCAGTTCTTTTGCTTCAGCCGTTCGGAAAAACTCTGTAAAAAGCCGCGGTAGGTCCTTCTCCGGGATGCCGATGCCCGTATCGGAGACTTCGAACCGGACCGAACCGTCCTCCATGCCGAGGATCACCCGCACATCACCGCCCTTGGGAGTGTATTTTATGGCATTGGAGATGAGGTTCGAGAAAAGATCTTCGATGAGGGTTTCGTTAGCCGTCACCTGCATGACCGGCTTGTGGATTTCGAAGGTGATGCCGATTCCTTTCTGCTTCGCCTGGCTCTCGAACAGCGGGGCGAGAGTTCCGAGTACCTCCTCCGGTGCCACGGGGTGGAGCCTGGTCTTGCCGGTTTCGGTGCGTTCCTTGCCGAGCCTGAGCAGATCGCTGATCAATTCTCCCAATACTTCGATGCGCTTTTCGCATCTTTCGAGTGTCCCGTCCTGCTCTTCGTTGACCGGCCCGAGATATCCTTTCCGGACCAGCTTCACCATGCTCAGGACCGCCCCGAGCGGGGCTCGCAGGTTGTGAGCGACCTTGGCGATGAACCAGGATTTGGTCAGATCCCATTTGACCCTTTCAACGGCAATGCCGATCAGGTCGCTCATCAGTCTGAAAAAGTCGATATCCTCCTGGTCAAATCGATAGTGTTCCCTGCCGTATACGCAGAAGACACCCAGGGTCATATTGTTTCCCCGCAGCGGCAGGCACAGCATGGAGGCGATTCCCTCCCGCTGCACGTTTTCCGGGAATTGAAAGTGATCCTCTTCCCCGATTCTCCCAATCACATATGGCTTGCCTTCGATGATGCGACGATTGATGGGGCTCCTTTCCAGGCTCACCGTTCCCTTGGAAACATAGTCCTCGCTCAGGCCGTACGTCGAAGCAAACTGGAGATGTTTTTTTTCGTCGTCAAGAAGCTTGATGGAACAAGCCTTCACACCCATGAGCCTGGCGGTCTGGCGCGTGGCCGAATCCAGAAGTTCCTTTAATCCCGAGTACCTGTCAATGTCCTTGACCATCTCGTACAGGGCGACCAGCCTGGCGTTGGTGGTTTCCAACTCCTTCGAGATCTGGAGGATGCTTCGTCCCTTGGACCTCAGACTCATCCTGATGGAAGTGATCATGAAGGCAGAGAACAGGATCGTCACGGCAAAAGTGAGATAGGAAAAAGCGACGGCGAAATGATGGTACAGCAAATCCATCGTCGTGAGAAAGACCATCGGTTCCGCCTCCGGTGCCCTGGAAATCTGCAGGCCACATAGAACGCCGGCTGCGAGCAGGACAACGCCTGCGTAGAGGTACGTAGAGACAGGCGAAAGCAGAATGCCCGCCAGAATGATGTGAAAGATCGCGAAAACCAGGAGCGGACTGGCCATCA
>JABUEY010000022.1 GCA_013314815.1 Syntrophobacteraceae bacterium | reverse complement strand
CAGGGCAGTTCCGTGATACGGCCCTTTCGGTCTATGATTTTGACCTGGTTGGTGTCGCAGCCGAATCCTGAACCGGCTTGAGTCAGGTTATTGGCGACGATGAAATCGAGGTTCTTGTACTCGAGTTTTTCTTTTGCGTTGTCCACAAGGTTCTCCGTTTCGGCGGCAAAGCCGGCGAGAACGGGATAGGGGGAGTCGCCCCTGGACCGGCCGAGGTCCGCGAGGATATCCGGATTGCGGGCAAGGGGGGCCGTGAGGTCGTCGGTAAACTTCTTGAGCTTCTGTGGAGCGACATCGGCGGGGCGGTAATCGCTGACGGCCGCAGCCATGATAACGGCATCCATCCGGGGAGCCATCTCGCAAATGACATCCCGCATCTGTAGAGCCGTTACGACTCGCCTCACGTCAACGCCCAGAGGTTCAGGCAGAGAACTCGGCCCCGACACCAGGCAGACCTCGGCGGATCGCCTGGCGGCCACGGTGGCGAGAGCGTAACCCATCTTCCCCGTGGACGGATTGCCGATGAAGCGCACGGGATCGAACGGTTCCCAGGTCGGGCCCGCGCTCACGAGCACGCGCTTGCCTTTCAGGGTGGGGGGGGTGAGCAGCCTGTGCGCCGTTTCGACAATATCCTCGGTGTCCGCGAGTCGGCCTTGCCCCTCTTCGCCGCAGGCCAGGGAACCTTTGGCGGGTTCGAGAACGTGATGCCCGAGGGCACGGAGGGAATCGAGGTTCCGCCGGGTCACGGGATTCTCGTACATCCTGGTGTTCATGGCGGGGCAGATCAGCACGGGAGCGGTGGTGGCCAGGAGCACCGTGGTGAGGTAGTCGTCGGCGATGCCGGCGGCCATCTTGGCGATGAGATTGGCGGTTGCGGGGGCAAGCACCACCAGGTGAGCTGCACGAGCCGCCTGGATATGCCCGATTTTGGATTCGATGTCGAGGTCGAACAGATTCGTGCACACAGGTTGGCCGGACAGGGCCTGAAGGGTCAACGGAGTGATGAAACGCGTTGCGTTTTCAGTCATGACAACCTGGACGGCTGCCTCGAGCTTTACCAGACAGCGGATGATTTCTGCAGCCTTGTATGCAGCAATTCCACCGCTTACTCCAAGAAGAACGGATCGTCCAATCAGCATGAAATCCTTTCGCATCCCACAAGAAGCACCGCGGGCCAGTCACGTGCAACGCCGGACGGCCGGGCTGGAAATCGGGCGGCTAGACCTGGCCGCTGGCAGGTGCCACGTAAACTTCGACATAAGTGTAAAACATCTTCTCATAGAGCTTGATAATACATGTCCTGTCAGGTTTTTCAAAGATCAGGATGGATCTGCGGTAGCGGAACCCTCCCTTGGGCTTCCAGTTTTCACGGTTCATGGCCATCTGGAAGAAATTGATCAATGAATTGATATCCACTCTTCCGCGGAACGTGAGGAGTCCCGTCTTGAACGCACCTGACTGGAACACGTAGGAATCCCCCTGCACCAGGTTCAATTCCGTGGGAATGGGAATGTCGGGGAAGTCATAGAACTGGGGGCGCGGAGTGACAGGTGATGACGAGGGGGGGGGAGCCCCCGTCTGTGACTGCTGCATGACGGGGTTGGGGGGAGGTGCGCCGGACTGGTGGCTGCATCCTTCCACGAACAAGGCGAGCGACAGGATCAAGATCGTCCAAACCGGGCAACGAAGATTTCTAGCTCTCATGTCCTACTCCTCGAATTTTCCCGTAAACAGAAAAAGCAACCCGCTGCAACTGAGTGGGGAACCTACAATGCGGTCGAGGGCTTGAAAAGCTGGTCCAGGCTCTCTTATGTCCTGAAAAACCTTCCACCCCCGAAAAAAGGATTCGTTCGTTTTTCGTGCTGTACGGTGGTCTTGGGTCCGTGCCCCGGTAGAATCAACGTATCCGGAGGCAGCAGAAAAATTTTCTCCAATACCGATTTCTTGAGCTGCTCGAAGGAACCGCCCGGGAGATCCGTCCTGCCTATGGAACCGGCAAAAATGGTGTCGCCCACGAACACGATACCTGCGTCGGCGAAGTAAAAGGAAACGTGCCCGGGCGTATGCCCCGGAGTCTCCAGCACCTGGAGCCGAATCGCGCCGAAGGGAAGAAGGTCGCCGTCCCTGAAGGATGCGTCGATCCGGACCGAGGGCGAATGGGGATCGACCGCATATACGTTGCCGGAGGCGACCATGCTGTGCTGCAGGATCGGCCGGTCTTTTTCGTGGAGAAAGATCCTGCCTCCCAGTTTGCTCTTCAATGACCAGGCGTCCGCTACATGATCGAAGTGGGCGTGGGTATTGAGTATGGCGACGAGGTCGAGTTCGAAGCGGACAATACGGTCCGCTATGCGTTTGAAATCCCCACCGGGGTCTATAACCACCGCCTGCCGTGTCTGTTCATCCCCAAGGATGTAGCAGTTCGTCTGCAGCATCCCCACCACAAGGTGTTCGAAGACCATATCGCTCCTCTCCGGCTTGCTGTCCCTCTATTTTTCGAAAACGATCAGTTCTTCCACCGGGCGGCGGTGGGAGGTCTGGTTTCGATGAGCCGGTATACCGGCGGCAACGACGGACATCAGTTGAAGCCGGTCCGGCAGTTGAAGAAGCTTAAGAACCTTGTCGGCATTCTTGAGAATCTCTCCAATCCAGACCGCTCCCAGTCCGAGGTCATGCAGAGCGAGAAGCAGATTCTGGGTGGCCGCGCCGACGGCCTGGCAGTCCTTCAAATGGTCATAGGAACTCTCCCTGTCCAGGAATACAGGGACCAGGACAGCAGCATTCTTGAGGACGGCGGAATAACGGGTGAGCCCGGCAAGCTGGTCCTTGAGATCCTGCTCCCAGACAAGAGCGAAGCGCCAGGGCTGGTTGTTCAAACCCGACGGCGCCCAGGATGCCGCCGTGAGTGCCTGTATCAAAATGCTTCGATCGACGGATGCCTCCAAAAAATGCCTTATGCTTCGTCTCTCGACAATGGCCTGGATAACCCGGGACTGTGTTCCTTCAGAAGCCACTTTCTGTCCTCCAACTTCACCTGCAGGCGTTCGAGCTGAACAACCGAGGTGCAAACCGTCTTCCACCATTGCGCCGTATCCCGGCGTGCCGCTTTCCTCTTGCGTGCCCTCAAACAGGGCATCTGAAACCTTAAAAGGATGTGTGCATTGCGAAATCATCTCTGCACCAGTATAGTGACCTTCTTGGGGCAAGGTCAAGGAAGGACGTCAAATATCCCTTGTGATGTTACTCCCTTATATCAGATTCTTTCCGGTGGTACAGAAAAATTCCTTTGTTCAAATAAGAATTTACCTTTAATATCTAGCCGTTTTTTTGCCGTCGGATATTATATCCTGCCCTCGCATTGAGAAGGGGACGAGAGAAGCGGAGTGGCAGAACGGCGGGGAGGCTTCGCATGTACTTGCCTTTGAGCTCTCCGGGCGGGTAAAAAGAGGGGTAAACGGAGGGTAGCTGGTGAAACTCAGAGTTCATAAAACGACGCCTGCCAGGCCTGTTGTCGAACTGGACGGAATCCTCAACCGCGACACGGTCCCGGAAGTGAGGAGGGCGCTGCTGAGACTGGCCGGGCGAAAAGGATTGAAGGAACTGGAGATCGATCTCACGAATGTGCGGGCCATGGATACGGCCGGGGTTGCAGTGCTCGTGGAGGTTTACAGGCTCATTGAGCACAGGGATGGCATCCTGCGCCTGACCCATGCGGACGAGAATATCAGGCGCATCATCAGGCTGGCGTGCCTGGATGAAGTGTTCGGCAAGACATTTGGGTGACCTACAGGAATGCTGCATGTTGACTCCAAGTATCATTGAAATACGCGGGCTTGACAGCTACTACAGGGGCCGCCGGGTCCTGGACGGAATCCGCTTCGAGATTCCCGGCAACCAGGTAACCGTTATCATGGGGGTGAGCGGTTGCGGGAAGACGACGCTGCTGCGTCACCTTGTGGGATTAAAGCCTACGGAACGCGGGCGGGTTTTTGTCGACGGAGAGGATCTGGGCGGATTCGGCGAACAGAAGCTGCAGGCCTACAGGAGCAGAATCGGCGTTCTGTTTCAGAGCGGCGCTCTGTTCAATTCGCTGACCGTGGCCGAAAACATCGGAGTCCCTCTCAAGGTGCACACGAGGCTGCCCGAAGAGACGATTCGCATTATGGCCCTGATCAAGCTCAATATGGTGGGCCTGGCGAAATTCGGCGACTTCATGCCGTCGCAGCTGAGCGGAGGAATGCGCAAGAGAGCGGGCCTTGCCCGTGCGCTTGCCATGGATCCCGAAATACTCTTTGTCGATGAGCCTTCCTCCGGGCTCGATCCCATCACCGCCGCCGGCCTTGATCGATTGATCGTCGAACTGCGGGAGACTCTGGGCATGACGATCGTTGTGGTCACTCATGAACTGGAGAGCGCCTTTCACATTGCCGATCAGATCGTCGTCATGGACGAGGGAAGGGTGATTGCCGCAGGTGCCCCCGAGGAGATCAGGGCGGCCGATGATCCGAGAGTGAGGCAGTTCTTGAGCCGTGAGACTGACCTGCGGCCACCTGACCTGGACGATTACCTGTCCATTATCCTGGCCAGGAACCGGTGATGACTCAAAAAGCAGGCCGTTTGAAGTGTTGGCGCGTTTCCCGGATGCTCCGAAAGCGGCATTTTTCATTGGATGATCCGGCAGGAAGGGTGTCAAGGCCCGGGAGGATTCTTGCATGACCAGACAGATCACTCAACTGGGGGCGTTTGCCCTTGAACAGCTTGCCTATCTCGGCAGAATGGGCCTTTTCCTGATCCATTCCGTCAGGGGAATAGCCCGGCCTCCCGGCAAATTCGGCCCGGTCGTGAAGCAGATTCAGTTCATCGGCACCAGGTCTTTTGTCATTATCGGTTTTACCGCCGCCTTCAGCGGGATGGTTCTTGCTCTCCAGGGCTACTATACCCTTTCGAAGTTCGGTTCGGAAGGGCTTGTCGGATCGGCCGTCGCGCTCAGCCTCATCCGGGAACTGGGCCCCGTGCTTTCCGCGCTGATGGTGACCGGCCGAGCGGGTTCGGCCATGTGTGCGGAAATCGGCATCATGAGAATCGAGGAGCAGATTGACGCCATCGAATGCATGGCCATAGACCCGAAGGCCTATCTTGTTACACCGCGGCTTCTTGCCGGCCTCATCGCACTGCCGCTGCTCACCGCCTACTGCAACGTGGTCGGCATCTTCGGGGGGTACCTGGTCGGTGTGGAGTTGCTGGGAGTAAGCGCCGGTTCGTTTTTTGACGGCATGGAAACCAGCGTCGTTTGGGAAGATGTGCGGATGGGCATAGTAAAGTCTTTCGTTTTTGCCCTGTTGATGATCTGGATCTGTACCTACAAGGGCTATTATACGGGTGTGGACCGGGGGAGTTTCGGCGCCGAAGAGGTGAGCCGGGCCACGACGAGTGCGGTGGTGCTGGCGTCCATTTCCATACTCGTGAGCGATTATGTCGTCACTTCGATTATGCTGTAGATGGGAGATGCCGTCATGGACAAAAGAGGGCTGGAATTGGGAGTCGGGCTGTTTCTGCTGGTGGGTCTCGCATGCCTCGCGTACCTGTCGTTCCACCTCGGACACGTGCGCTTTTTCGGAAGCAGGGACTACGAGGTGCATGCCCGGTTTGCCAGCGTTGCGGGGCTCAAGCCCAAGTCACTGGTAACCATGGCCGGAGTCAATATCGGCGATGTGAAGCGCGTACAATTGAAGGACGGACAGGCCGAAGTGACACTCAGGATCAACAGGGACGTAAGGCTGGAAGAGGACGTGATCGCGAGCATCAAGACCATGGGAGTGATAGGGGACAAGTACGTGTCCATCTCTCCGGGAGCATCCGACCATTATATCGAGCCGGGTGGAGTGATCAGGGACACTCAGCCGCCCCTGGATATCGAAAGCCTGTTGGGTAGATTCATTTTCGGGAGCATGAATCAGGGTTCGAAAGAGCCGTGAAAGAAAGGAGTGAAGTTGTCGCGGGAATGACGCTGTCACGGGTGTATTCCGGCTTTGTGCGGCAAATGTCCGGGTAGGCGTTTACTGGAGAACCAAAACAAGACGAAAGCAGAAACGGCCGGCACCCTTGTCGTGTGCCGGCCGTTTCAGCAAAGCAGAATATAGGACTGCAGAAACTACTTCTTCATGTGCTTCATGAAAATGGATTCGCACTTGTCAGCAGCAGCTTCGGCCCTGCGTGCGGCTGCTTCGGCTTTCTGAGCGGCTGCTTCGGCTGCCCTTGCGCTGGCTGCACACTGTTGTTCGATTGCCTGAGCCTTATCCAGGGCGGCCTGGCAGAGTTCCTGGCACTTCTTTGCATCGTCGGTGCAGGCGCAACCCGAAACCATGGTGAATGCCAAAGCCACTACGAACAGAACTGCCATTATCCTTTTCATAACTCTCTCCTCCTTGAGATAACCCAAAAACGATTGTCAATACGACTCGTCCTCGTAAAACCTCCCCAGGTACTGCGTCTTCTCACCTCCTCTCTTCAAGCCGAATTCTTGCCTAAAGAACTCTACTGAGTCTGTCCCACAGCTGACTTCCTCGCTGATATGCAAAATAACTGACAAATGCTACGTCAGATATTTCCCAAAATCAAGAAGATTTTTGAAATGCCCATGTTGAAATGCATACTCATTATCCCCGTCTCGCACGTCCTAATCAGGAATAGATTCGACGAGCTTCAGATAATTATCCTCCGACGGCAGAAGGGTGACGTTGGTGGGTACTCCGTTCTGCAGTCGCACGGCCATGGTGAATTTCCTCCGGTCGACCCGGTTTGCGAGGGGAAATCGAGCCAGTTTTTCTTCGGCATATTGGAGGTAATCAGGGATTTTGCGATAGACATCGGGGTGGGCCTCGATGAAGATCTGGCCGTTCTCCTGTCCGAACTTGAGGGGCTCATAGATGATTTCGAGCTTGGCACCCATGGGGACCTGTGGATAGAGCAGGCGTATGTGTTCGGGGTAGCACCTGATGCAGCCATGGCTGACGAGTCTTCCGACTCCCCAGGGCATGGCCGTGCCATGAATGCCGTAAGCGCCGGCGGAGAATTTCATCATGAACTCACCAAGGGGATTTTCGGGCCCGGGAGGCATCACCGCCATGCCGTACTTTGCCTGAAGGGATTGAGGGATATACCAGGACGGATTGGGTCGTTTTTCGACGATGCTGAACGTTCCCAGCGGGCTTTCCCATCCCTCGTCTCCGATACCGATGGGGTAGGTCTGAACGGTGGAGGTGTTCTTATCGAAAAAGTACAATCGCAGTTCAGGAATGTTGATGAGCAGCTGCTGATGCTGGGTAGGAGGAAGGACCCAGAAGGTGGGTATGGCTATACGCCTTCCCACCGGTGGAACCCACGCGTCCATCCGCGGGAAAAGCAGATCCATCTCGTTGTATCCGAGGCCGAACCTCCTTGCGACGTCGAGGATGGTGTCCTTCTCGCGCACCTTGTACCAAGTGGGAGACCCGATGACGGTAAGTTCGGGAATCTGGTAGGGAAACCTCTTCACGACGGCATTGTACCCTTCTTCGGAGCGAGCCGGCGCAGGGAGCAGGAAACCGAGGATCGCGAACAGGATGAACAGTCTTATGCAACGGGTGTGTCTCATATACCGGGTTTCCCTCAGCGGACAGTACTAATGAATCCTTATTGTTCCCCTTCGACTGCCGTAAAATAGATATTCTCCGCCTGCAGATCAAGGCTTTTTTTCTTCGGCTTTCCAGCCTGCAAGAAGGAAGCCGCCCGGGCATAACTTTCTGAAAAGATAAAAGAGTGCCTGGTTGCGTCTTATATCTCTGTCGACCAGGCTGCCCCAATCCAGGCCGGGTACGCGGTGGAGTTGAAAGCCGGTTCTCAGTGCCCCCGCGGGCGTGACAATCCAGTGAATATTCATGTCCGTGGGCTTCATGGGCAGAGCGGAGCAAATCCGGTCTTCTTGCACGATTCCGGCCACTTCGAGCGAGGGGCTGAGCCAGCCCAGGCTTGCAAGAATGGCACACTGCAGATCGAAGTGCCCTGCACCGTCCCCTCGGCGGCTTCCGTCGAGCCCTGCGGCCGTGCATTCCGTGACAATCAGATCGATGGGAGTTTCCATGGGCTGATCGTACGGGATCCTGAGGGCCCAGGGGTTTCCTGGACGCGGTTGAATGGCTACATTCCTGTTTCGAGGGGAGATGAAAAGGGGAATCGTGCGCAGAAAGCCGTCCTTCAATCCTGGAGTGGGAAGGATGAGTCTTTTCCGATCCGTGATGGTGTTCAGACTCACCTGCCTCAGCAGCGGGGATGGAGACACCATAACGGTGCGAGCCTTCCTGTAGGCGGGAACCCGCCTCAGTTGCTCGGCCGCCTTGCCGGCACTGAACTGCGCCGCAAAGGGGGCGGCGCGCACCTGGGCTTCCTCCGCGACAATACCCTCGGGAACAGGTTCATAACGGTGGCGGCTGTCGTCGTGCGTCGGCATACCCTGAATATCCCGTGGATGAGTGGGTCTCATCCCGCATTTCAGAATGGAGGCATAAAAACTGGTCAGGCAAAACACGTGTATCGATGATAATCCTTTGCTTCTTGCAGTTTAAACATGAATGGCCTATAGAACAAGAGCCATTGGAAAGAATTGGATGCCGAAGAGCATAGGATCGGAGGTGGAAAAGATGATCAAATGGAACACCGAAAGACGTCCTGAAAATGTCAAGAAGCGATACCCCAACGGTATCATTCCCCTCGTCAACGGACAGGCCCTCATCAAGGCAGCCAGGAAACAGAACGCCATGATCATGGCCTGCAACATCCGCTGCCGACTGCCTGTCGAGGGGATCGTTCTCGCGTCGATGGCAACCCGGGCTCCAGTGATGTATGAAATCGCCAAGTCCGAACTGGGCTACACGGAATTCACTCCGGCGGGCTTTGTCGATTTCATCGTGACGGAGAACGAAAGGCTCGGGAACACGGAAATCCCTTTTGCAATCCATGGAGATCACATTACGGTCAAGAGCCTTCAGGATGTCGAAGGAGTAAGGGCGCTCATTGCCGATGAAATGGCTGCCGGGTTTACTTCTTTTGCCATCGATGCTTCTCACATGGAGAACGACAAGAACCTTCAGGCCACGGCGGAACTGGCCGCTCCCATTGTTCAGGCAGGCCTTAACCTCGAAGTGGAACTGGGGGAGATCGGTGCAAAAAGTGGAAGCGCCGAAGGGTTCACTCAACCCGCCGAAGCCGAATGGTTCATCGGCGAACTGGACAAAAAGGGGGTCAGGCCCAATCTTCTGGCCATCAACAACGGTTCCATCCACGGGACCTATTTCGGGACGGCTCACGAAGGAATCCAGCTCGATCTCACACGCGACATCTGGAAGGCGATTCAGCCATGGGCCGTGGATATCGCCCAGCACGGGATTACGGGTACTTCTCTGGACAAGATCTCGTCTTTCATCGAATACGGCATACGCAAGGGCAACGTGGGGACTCTCTGGCAGAACATCGCCTTCGGGCTTGCCATGAATCAGCACGGCAACGCCGTTACGACGGAAAACCGTGAGTACATCAAGCGCTCCTACAGGGGGATCCCCGACGAACTGTGGCAGGAAATGGCTTCGTGGGCCGTTGAGACAAAGAACACCGCCGGGAACATCAAGAATGCGAACAAGCCCTTCGCGGCCTTGATGAACGCAGTGCCGCTGCAATACAAGAAGCGGATCACGGATCACGCTTACGAAGAGGCCTTACGGCTTTTCGAGGCGACTCATTCCATCGGGCTGGCGGATGGAGTGTGGGAATTCGTTTGATTTGCGCACCCACCGGAACTTCGTGGAAGACGAGGGGCGCCTTCCGTGCGCCTCTCGACCTGGTCTTTTCCCCTCCAGGCCTGGTCCGGCCGGGCTTCGATCCGGGATCGGTATAGCCGGTCGAAGGGGCCGGTTCACGCCTGGCTGCCGACGGAGCTCGATATACGTTCCCACCGGGGCCCGGTCGCAGTATCCATTACTCGAATGCCACGCCGCAGCAGTTCTTCCCTCAGGCGGTCGGCTTCCTCCCACAGTCCCGACTTCCTGGCCCGTTGCCGCTCTTCGATCAATGCCTGCTCCTCCGCCGTAATCGACTGAAGGTCGAGGTCGAAGACTCCGAGAATCGCATTCAGCTTCTGCATGGATTCCAGGATTTGGAGGCGTTGAGTTTCACTGACCTGCGACTTGTCGAGTACAGGGTTAAGCCGGCGTGCAAACCTGAACAGGGCGACCAAGGCCCTGGGCAGGTTGAGATCGTCGGACAGGGCGTCAAAGAAATGATGCTCGAGGGTGTAGATCATCTCGGGAATTGCCTTGTGATCGACCCTGGCGGCCGGAGTGTGCTGAACGCGGCTGATGAGTTCCCGCAGCCGCTCGTAGCCGCGGCAGGCATTGCGGATGCTCTCGATCGTCACGTGGAGCGGTTTCCGGTAATGGGTACTCAACAGCCAGTACCGTATCTCCTGTGGCGAGAATCCTGCGTCTATGATTTCGCGAACGGGAGTGTTTTCATCGACATGTCCGCGTTCCCTGTCTTCCTTTCCAGACCAGATTCTTTCGCAGAGCATCCAGATGTTGGCGAAGGGTTTTCCGGTCAGTGCTGCTCCGATTTCCCTGACATTTTCGAGGTGAGGGAAGAGGAAATCCATGCTGCTCACCTGGATGTCGATGGGAGACCCGAGGTCGTGGATGGCCACGGAAGCGGCGGCGATATGCCATGACGGTATGACGTTGCCCCAGTCGGTCTTTACGCATACACCGCGCTTGAGTTCCGCCAGGGTGGCCCGCTTGAGCAGCGCGAAGTCCCTCGGGTTGAGTTTTTCGTAGGCATCGAGGTCGACGGTGGTCCCGAGGCGGATCTTTTTCATGTTGATCCTCGAAAGTGCCCCGTAGTCTTTGGCCTTCGAGACATCGAAGTAGACCGACCTCAGTTTTTCGTAGGCCATGCCCTTGTTGACGAGGGTCCGGGTGAATTCCGCGATGGTGTCGAGGTGTTCGGAAGTGCGAGGGTACCGGTAGGCTCGCTGCACCGAAAGCAGATCCAGGTCGTGCAGGAAGCTGTCCACCCTCTGCTGCGTGTAGGACTGCAGATCCATCGAGCATGCCAGGGAGCCGCTGATGGTCCGGCTGTCCATATCGGGAATAAGAACCACCTGGTCCACGGAAAACTGCCTCGAAACAAGGAAACGACTCAAAAGATCCGCCAGCACAAACCGGCGGGACTCCTGCAGTGTAAGCGGCGCCTCGAGGGGAGGGCCCGTGACGCATATCCGCACCTTTCCCTCTCTCACCGGCTTGAATTCCACTTTCTCTCTTTCCATCAGATTGTAGAACCGGAAGTCCGGCTCGAGAAGGGTCGTAAACAGGTTGGTGCTCAGGTACCGGTCGCCTCCGTCGGGCAGAACGGCGACGATCACACCTTCTTTCATTTCGGAAGCGACCTGCATGGCAACGGCCATGGCCGCTCCCGAACTCATACCGGCGAAGATCCCTTCTTCCCGCGCCAGGCGCCGTGCCGCATCGAAAGCATCCTCATCCTTGATGTGGATGATGCGATCCAGTGCGTGCCGGTCGAATATTCCGGGTACATAGGACTCCTTCATGTTCTTCAGTCCCTGTACCCTGTGGCCGGGGTATGGTTCCACGCCGATCACCTGGATGGACCTGCTGCGCTCCTTCAATGCCCGCAGGATGCCCATGGCCGTTCCCGTGGTGCCGAGGGTGAGAACCACTGCGTCCACTTTCCCGTCGGTCTGTTCGAATATCTCGGGCCCTGTGCCGTGATAGTGTGCCTCGGGATTGGCGGGGTTGTTGAACTGATCGGGCATGAAATAGCGGTCCGGGTTTTCCCTGACGAGGTTGTAAACTTCTTCGATGGCGCCGTCCGTGCCGAGGGCGCCTGGAGTAAGCAGCAGTTCGGCGCCGAGGGCCTTGAGGATCTTCTGGCGCTCGAGGCTTGCTGTTTCAGGCATGGCCAGGAGCAGCCGGTAGCCTTTGACCGCGGCGACAATGGCAAGTCCGATCCCGGTGTTTCCACTCGTAGCCTCGATGATAATCTTGCCGGGAGTGAGCTGTCCTTCGCGTTCGGCGGCTTCGATCATGTAGAGTGCGGGTCTGTCCTTGATGGAACCGCCCGGATTCCTGGACTCAATCTTGACATAAAGGGTGACCCCGGGATTCGGATTCATCCGGTTGATGCGGATAAGGGGTGTCTTGCCGATGCTTTCCAGGACGTTAGAGAAGACATTCTTCATGTTCGATATGCTTTCTGTAATCGAAGAGTAGCAGTCTGCCACAACTTCCCGATCCCCTCGACACACAAGCGTCGCACTTCAATCGACGGAGTGCCCGACGACGCTGTCGTTTTATAGGCAGTGGGGCAGGTTCTTGTCAAAGGCTTTCCTCAGTTGAACATTTATTATAGGATAACAAAAGATTTCGGCCAACCGAATGATGTCCGAATGATGTCCGGCAAGACCGAATCCGCTTGGAACAACGTATTGGAATTGGAGCAAGCCAGGGGTTTGCCAGGCCCGTAACTTTGAGAGAAACCCTGCGAAATCATGAACAACCACGATCTTCAAAATATCGTCCTCGACCAGGTGGAAAAAGGCTGCACGGTCCTTGTCGAAAGCGAGAGGTTTGCTCAACAGCTTCGCAGCCGGTACAGGAAGCGCCGCATCGATGCCGGCGACATGGGCTGGGAGATGGCTGCCGTCTGGACTTTCAACGATTGGGCGGCGCGGATGTGGGAAGAGTTGTGGCCGGAGACTCGTCCTGCCCCCGCTTTCATCAGGTGGCACCTGCTTCACGAGTCCATCCGATATGTGCCTCCACCCGAACCTCTTGTATGCGATATTCACCTCGTCACCGACCTGGACGGGAGTTTCGAAAGCTGCCTGCGCTACGGTCTGGATCCCGGGCGGGGGGGGCCGGCAAACCGGCTTGTCGAGTGGAGAAGATCCCTGTGGAACGTTTTCGAGCAGGCTCTATCGGAATTGAACTTGTTTCATCCGGCCTGCCTTGCCCGGAACATAGCGCAGAAGGTCAGAGAATTTCCCGGACTGATCGCGCGCAGAACCTCGGTGGTCGGTTTCGAATTTGCGGGGCACTGGGAAAGGATGCTCCTGGAAATGATCGTGAACCTTTCCGGCGGGTCGATCCATGCTCTGCCCGTGGGTGAGAACGAGGCGGCGGCAGTGGTTTATTCGGATCCCGAGCAGGAGATCTACGGGCTTGTCGAGGACCTGGCTTCGGCATCGAGGTCCGTGCCGCTTCACGAAATGGCCGTGGTGCTCCTGGATCCCACTTCGTACTCCCCGCTCCTGTCGAAATCCCTCGAAGACGCTTTCGGTCCGCCTCTTTCGGGTGATCTTGCCGCGTACAACCTGCTTCCAGACAGGTCCCTTGCGGATCATCCTCTTTTTATTTCCGGGATGCTTCCCCTGTCTTTCGCAGACGAAGGGGAGGCACGAATACACCTGTTTTCCCTGCTGCGCTCGCCCTATTATGAAACGCTTTCGCGATGGAGCCGCAGGACGGCGCAGTGGGACCGGGCATGGAGGGAAAAGGGAATAGACCGAGGTTTCAAGGCGCTCGTCGAAGGCATCCCGGACTCCATGGCCGGATGTCTCCCCGAAAAGGAGGACTTCGTCCGTGGAATCGAGGTTCTTCTGGCGGAAGAATCCAGGCCGGTATCCCGGTGGATCGATTCGCTCACGGATTTCTGGCACCGCATGGGTTTTCCGGTGATTGCCGGCGAATTGGACCAGCTTGCATGGCAATGGCTTTCGGAATTGTTCGAACAACTTCGCGGAGAACTGGGCAGCATTCCGATGACGACCGGCCGGTTTTGCGCATGGATGAGGAAAGCGGCTGAGGGGAGAGTCTTTCAGAGGGCGGGAGAAGACGATGCGGGTATCCAGGTGATGGGCCGGCTGGATATCAGGGGTATGACTTTCGAACGTCTGTACATTCCCGGATTCATTCGAGGCGTTTTACCTCAGCCGCCCAAGACCCTCCCGTTTCTCGATGCGGCCGAAAAGAAGCGGGTGTTGGGGGGAAGTGCAGAAATCCAGTATGACTTCGCGAGACTCCTGGTCGGTCAGTTTCACGCCGCGGGGCCGAACCTGGTGCTGAGCAGACCGATGATGGACAGGAAAGGCGAACCATGTCTCCTGTCACCCTTCTGGGACACCAGGTCGGAAACGCACGTGTCTCCAATTGTTCCTTGGCGCGTCAAGTCCGGCGCCCTGCACCGGGTCCGTTGGGTTACGGAAGGCATGTCGGGCATTCATTCTCGTCGAATTGGAGATGGAGTTGAAGCAGGAGACGAAAGACAGCCGGCGTACCGTTTCGAGTCGTTCCAGGTTCGGGAACCCGGCCTGCCGGGTGAGATCACGGTGAGCACACTGGAAACGCTGATGCAGTGCCCGAGCATCTATTTTTTCAGGGACGTGCTGGGTCTGGAGGAACTGCCCAGGATCGAAGGCGGTGTGGATCCTGCGCTGCGCGGCCTCAAGATTCACCGCATTCTGGCTTCCTTCGGCCGGCGGATCAAGGCGAATTCCCGTTTGCGTAAACCGGGCAGGGAGGAGGCCGCTCGCCTGTTGAGGGAGGTCGTGGAAGAGGAATTCGGGCCGGATTCGGCTTTCGCTCATTGGTCTGTGGAGAAGAAAAGGCTGCTGGGATCTGCACCCGATACGCCGGGGCTGCTCGATGAATGGTTCGACAGGGAGCAGGATCTTGCGGATAAGGGCTGGGAATGGTCGGCGTTCGAGAGCGGATTCGAAGGGCTCAGGATCGACGGATGTTCCGTAATGCTTCGAGGCCGCCTGGACAGGCTTGATTTTCACCCCTCACTCGGGATAAGGTGCTGGGATTATAAGACGGGCAATCTTCCACGACTCGCTGATGTCCTGGAACATATGGTTTCACCTCAGTTGCCCGCCTACCTGCTCGCCTTGGAAAAGGGGCTGATGCCCGAAATTCCCGTCCGCCGTGGAACAAGTGCGGCCGGCTACGTGGACCTGCGCTCCGTCCGGCAGTTGAGGCATTGGATCGTACTGAAGGCCTGCGATGCGACCGCGGCCTTTCTCGAAGAGTGGCAACGCCAGGTGGGGGCTGTTCTTGAACAGGTTCGCAGCGGGAACATGTCGCCATGCTGGATCAACGGTTCCTGCGAACGCACATGTCCTTTCGAATGCCTCTGCGACTTCATCGACCGACCGACTCCTCGATTCCCGCTCGGGCGTGATGAACATTAGAGTTCTGGATCAATCGGCCGTGTCTTAAGACCATGCTCTGCCGGAAATCCTTTCGGTGGAGACGTAGAGGAGAGGAGCAGCTGATGAAAATCGGAATTGTAGGCGCTGGGGGAGTTGGAGGATATTTCGGAAGCTTTCTCACGGCGGCGGGTTTTGACACCCACTTCCTGGCAAGGGGGCGCCACCGGCACGTTATGGCCGAGGAAGGGCTGCAGATCCATTCCGGCCAGGGGAGCTTTCGTGTTCTTGTACATGCCACGCCCGAGCCCGAAGAAATCGGTCCGGTGGACCTGCTCCTGTTCTGTGTTAAATCCTACGATACCTCTACCGCCGCCGTGCAGATCTCTCCGATGGTTGCGGAGGATACGGTGATTGTGTCCCTCCAGAACGGAGTCGATAACGTCGAAAAACTCATGGATATCCACGGGGAGGAAAGAGTATTGGCCGGCACCGCCTTTATCGAGGCGTCCATTGCTTCGCCGGGCGTGATTCTGCACAAGGGCAGGCCCGGGCGGATCGTTTTCGGGGAAGTGTGCCGGGGGAGCAGCGGGAGGTCTCTGGATATCCTTCATGCCTTCTGCCGGGCGGGAATCGAAGCGGAACTGAGCGAGGATATCACGAAGGTTCTCTGGTCCAAGTTCCTCTTCATATGTGGTGTGCATGGGCCGAGCACGGTGACTCGCTCCCCCCTGGGCCAGGTGAGAACCTGCCCCGAAACGCGCGAACTCATGATCGGCCTGATGCGGGAGGTCGATACTGTTGCCCGCCGGCTGGGAATATCCCTTGGCGAAGACGCGGTCGAACGCTGCGTTGAACTCGCGGATTCCTACAATCCTCAATTCAGATGTTCGATGCTGAGAGACCTGGAATGGAAGAGGCCGATGGAGGTCGAAGCGTTGAACGGCATGGTGGTTGGGCTCGGACGCGAACTGCACGTCGAAACTCCCCTGAACCAGTCCATTTATGCCTGCCTGTCACTGGAAAACCAAAAGATTCTCAACCCGTTCTGGACATGACATCCGGTAGAACCTTTCCACGGGCATACCGAAGGGGAGGGGAGGAAGGAATACAATGCACGCGGATAACGGGCAGTTCAGATTTTGCCCTTTTTGCGGAGAACGGCTGCAAACCCTGGTTCACAAGGGAGAAGTGCGGCCGTATTGCCGTCGCTGCAGCCGGATCCATTACAGGAATCCGACGGTGGGAGTGGCAGTGGTGCTCGTTGAAAATCAGCGCATCCTCCTGGTGCGGCGTGCGGGATCATACAATGGAGCATGGTGCATTCCCTGCGGGCACGTGGAATGGGACGAAGATGTGAGGGAAGCCGCCGGCCGGGAGTTTCTCGAGGAGACCGGGCTGCTGGTCCACGTGGGGGATGTGGTTGCCGTGCACTCGAATTTCCACAATCCCGATCAGCACACGGTGGGAGTCTGGTTCTGGGGAAGCCGGAAGGGAGGCATCCTGCGGGCGGGTTCCGATGCGACCGCCGCCGAATTCTTTCCCTTGACGGCCCTGCCCGAACCCATGGCATTCCCGACGGACCAGATTGTATGCAACAGCCTGATCCATGGGATCTGAAGCGGAAACCGGCGGCAATATGCCGTGGGGCGTTCGAGGTGAAGCTTCATGAAGAAGTACCTCTTGGGGCGCCCGGTTTCACTCGTTTTCTATATATCGTTTTTCCGATTGACCAGTGATGAAAAGGTTGCTAAAAGTTTCACCAAGTTCCATGGGTTCTCTTGACTATTGATCGGACCGTATGTGCTTTTGAGCAGGGGGGAGGATATCTTATGTTGGGAATAGGTGAGCTTCTTTGCGCAGACCTCAAGCGCAGCGTGGCCAGTATGCTGCCGTGGGACATCCCCTGGTATGATCCCAGCCATGTGGTGTTCTTCATCGCTCTGTACGGGGCGCTGACCGTCATCGGGCTGGGGGTCCTGGCCGCCGTCTTCCTGACGTTCAGGCAGCTAAAAAAAGGAGAAGAAGCGCATCACTAGCTCCTGCTGTCCGGTATTCACAAGTCCTCTTTCATTCCTCTCGAGATCCCGCTGTCCGGCTGCACATTCCTGAAGGCAGCCGGAGGGGGGGTATCCATGTCTGATTGCCTGCGGTCCCGTGCCAGACCGGATATTTAACCGAATCGATCGCTGCCTGGCCTGATGGCGGTTTTCACCTGCGGGCTGCCCGGGTCGTACCCGCCCAAGGAGATTCTGCGTGCATCCCAGTATCTTTCGCGAATACGATATACGAGGTGTGGTGGACAGGGACATAACCGACCAGGACGTTGCTGTCCTCGGTCGGGCTTTCGGCACCTGCATGGTCAACCAGGACAAGCGGCGCGTTGTGCTGGGGCGTGACTGCAGGTTGAGTTCCGACCGCTTCAGAGAAAAGCTGGCCCAGGGGATGATCGAGGCCGGACTGGATGTGACGGACCTGGGTATCTGCCCGACCCCTCTCCTCTATTTTGCCATCCGGCATCTCGAATCGGACGGCGGCATAATGATAACGGCGAGTCATAACCCTCCGGAATACAATGGATTCAAGATATGCAACGGCTTCGACACGATTTTCGGCGAGGAGATCCAGGAACTCCGAAGGATCATCGAGGCGGGGAATTTTGTCTCGGGCGCAGGACGGTTGCGGCACTACGATATCCAGAGCCCATACATCGAACATGTGGTGGGAAACATCGATCTTAAAAGAAGGCTCAAGGTCGGAGTGGATGCAGGAAACGCCACGGGAGGGCCCGTCGCCCTGCCCATCCTCGAAAAGCTGGGCTGCGAGGTATACCCGATCTATTGCGAGATGAACGGTACATTTCCGAACCATGAACCGGACCCGACGGTTCTTGAGAACCTCAGAGATCTCATTGACCTTGTGCGAAAGGAAAAGCTGGATGTGGGGCTTGCCTATGACGGCGACTGCGACAGGCTGGGCGTCGTGGATCACCGCGGGGAGGTGATTTTCGGAGACAGGCTCATGATCGTTTTCGCAAGAGAGATCCTGTCCCGGCGTCCCGGCACGACCTTCATATCGGAAGTCAAGTGCTCGAAGACTCTGTACGATGATATCGAACGAAACGGCGGCAGGGCCATCATGTGGAAGGCGGGCCATTCGCTGATCAAGCGCAAAATGAGGGAAGTCGACGCTGTGCTGGGTGGAGAGATGAGCGGACACATCTTTTTCAAGGATCGCTATTTCGGGTTCGATGACGGGATTTACGCTTCATGCCGGCTTCTCGAGATCATCTCGAACTCAGGCAAAACCATGCCGGAGCTCCTCGAGGGAATACCCACGACATTCACCACACCCGAAATCAGGGTGGACTGCCCGGACGAAGTGAAGTTCGGTGTGGTGGAGGAGGCGAGAAAGATCTTCAGGGAGAACGGTTATCGCATGGTGGACGTCGATGGAGTGCGCCTCATCTTCCCGCATGGCTGGGGACTGGTCCGGGCCTCGAATACCCAGCCGGCCCTTGTCCTGCGATATGAAGCCGACTCCCCGGAACAGATGGGTGATATACGCAGGCTGATCGAGGGAACCCTGGAAGGAATCCTGCGCCGAACCTGAACTCGGCGGCCCGGCGGCCTTGTGGAGGCAAGTCTTCCTACGCCTTGACGATGCGGTCTCTGCCCTCCCTCACGTCCTTGGTGGCGTTGCGCGTGTCGATAACGAGGCCGGAGTGGCGGACGATGAATTCGTAGTCATAGGCGGAATGGTCCGTGAGGATCAGGGCGGCATCCATTTCGGCCAACACCTCGGCGGTCAGTTCCGTCGATTCCATTCGATACTGGTGCTTGCGGCCGGGTTTCAGCCTCGGGATATGCGGATCGTTGTACCGGATTTGCGCTCCGCTCCGTTTCAGCAAATCCATGATTGCATACGACGGCGATTCCCGGTCGTCGTCGATGTCCTTCTTGTACGCCACTCCCAGGATCAGAATCCTTGAACCGTTCAGACACTTCTTCCTTTCATTGAGTGCCTCGACGGTGCGTTGGATCACGTAATAGGGCATGGAGACATTCACCTCGCCTGCCAGTTGAATGAATCGAGTGGTGAAGTCGTACTCCCTGGCCTTCCACGACAGGTAAAAGGGATCTATCGGAATGCAGTGCCCGCCGAGTCCCGGGCCGGGGTAAAAGGGGGTAAAACCGAAGGGCTTGGTCGAAGCGGCGGCGATCACTTCCCAGATGTCGATTCCCATGCGGTGAGTGAGAACCTTCAGTTCATTTACCAGCGCGATATTGACACTGCGATAGATATTTTCAAGAAGCTTGGTCAGTTCGGCCACCCTCGTTGACGATACGGGAATCACTTTGGAAACGGCTTCTTCGTAGAGTTTCGTTGCACAGGCCAGGCACTCGGGTGTCACTCCCCCCACCACCTTCGGTATGCTGCTGGTGTGGAACTGCTTGTTGCCTGGGTCTTCTCTTTCAGGGGAAAAGGCGAGGTGGAAATCCCTTCCCACTTTCAAGCCGGTCTGCTGCAGTCTCGGAAGCATCATTTCCTCCGTTGTTCCCGGATAGGTGGTGCTTTCGAGCACAATCAGCTGGCCTCGACGCAGGTGTTGAGCCACGGTGTCCGTCGTGCCGGACACAAAGCGAAGATCGGGCTCCATCTTTTCGGTGAGGGGGGTGGGGACACAAATGAGTATGCAGTCGGCTTCCGAAAGCTGCCGGAAATCGAGGGTCACCTCGAGTCGCCCCTGGGAGAGGAAACGACTGACTGGTTCGATGGAAATATGTCTGATATAACTTCGGCCCTGACGAAGGGCGTCGATTTTTCCCCGGTCGATGTCAAAGCCGAGAAGCGGGAAGCCGGCTTCTCCGAAACGGATCAGAAGAGGCAGGCCCACGTATCCAAGACCGATAATTCCGATGATGGCCTGTTTGTCGCGGATTTTCTCCAGGAGCTCGCTCATGTCTTTCCTTCGTTCTTCACAGATGGAACAGGTACCGCAGAACAAGCCGGTATGAGGAGATTCCTCTCATACCGCCTTTATTTTGACAGGAAAGGAGACCCTGCACAATGACAAACCTGCATGGAGCCGGTTGCGTGGTTACCGGCGTGGCGGGCTTTGTTGGAAGCCATCTTGCGGAAAGGCTGGTCAACATCGGATGCCGGGTGGTGGGTGTGGACGATTTCTCTTCGGGCCGCGAGGAAAATATCCGGTCCCTCAAAGACAGTGACCGTTTTGCACTTCATAACTTGTCTATCCGGGAGAACGGCCTGATCGAAAGGCTCTGCGACCTTCACGGGAATCTGCAGTTCTGCTTTCACCTTGCCGCAATTGTGAGTGTGCCGTATTCGATGAGTCATCCCGATGAGACCATGGACATCAACTTTCGGGCGACGGGGGCTCTGATCCGGGACGCACATCGGCTGGGGTTCAAAAGATTCATTTTTGCGGGTTCGGCAGCGGAATACGGGAATGACAGGCGCTTGCCGCTCCGGGAGGCTTATGCGGACGGGCAGACCGTTCATCTGAGCCCCTACGGCAGAGCCAAGTACCTGGCATCGACGGAAACGGCTGCGAGTCCCCTGGGAGTCGCTCTTCGGTTTTTCAATATCTACGGGCCCAGGCAGGATCCGGGGAGCCCGTACAGTGGAGTGATATCGAGATTCGTGGACATGGCGCTCGAAAGGAAGCCTCTCACCATCTTTGGAGACGGCCTTCAGACCCGTGATTTTATATACGTGTCCGACGTGGTGGAAGCCTATCTCGCTGCAGCCGGGCTTTCTATGTCGAACCCGATCCCTCCTGCGGGCATCTACAATGTCGGCACGGGGCAGGCCGTGACCATTCGACAATTGGCCGACACCATCATGAATCTTGCGCAGTATTCGGAACCTGTTCGCTTCCTTCCCGAAAGGCCTGGAGATATCCGCCACTCGCTGGCCGATGTTCATGCGTTCGAGACAGCGGCGGGATGGAGGGCACAGGTGCCCCTTTCCTCCGGCCTGCGGCAGACGCTTTTGTGGGCAAAAAAAGCGGAACATGAATAAGGATGTCTTCTCTGTCCGTCAACAAACATCTGGGCGGGATTCCATCGAAGAGGCATGCTTCCATGTTCACGGTTGTGCCTCGGGGTTGCCTCCAGGGGCAGGGGTCATTAGTTTGATCTGGCGACATGGCTTCTGATTTGCAGAAGGGACAGCCTGGAAGCAGCCTATCATGTTTTTCAACCGATCTCATTTTCAAGAAGGAGGGATATCATGCCTGAATTCGGTACGGGTTTGACGGGCCTGGCTTTGGACCGCAAGGTGACTCACAGCGAACTGGTCCGCTGTATACGTTTCATGGTTGCCGCCGAATACGAGGCGGTGCAGCTGTACATGCAGCTTGCGGAGTCCACCGACAATGAACTGGCCCGGGAAGTGCTGACGGAAATTGCTGAAGAGGAGATCGTCCACGCTGGCGAATTCCTGCGGCTTCTCAAGGAACTTGAACCCGGGGAAGAGGAGTTTTATCGAAAGGGCGCCGAGGAAGTCGAAGAACTGATCGAGAAGCTCAAGAAATAGCCTTTCATGTCCATAGTGCTTCCCCGGCTGCCGCAGACTCGATGGGGCCGGGGATGAGACTGCGGGTCGAAAAGTATCGTCATTGCACCCGATCAAAGGTCGGAGAAATGTCACCAGACGTTTCGGACCTTCACTCCGTGATCGTGAAGGTATTGTTTGATTTCGCGAATGGTGTACGTCCCGTAATGGACCATGGAAGCGATCAGGGCCGCGTCGGCGTTCCCCTGCCGGAGAACATCGAGCAGATGCTCCGGCCTGCCGGCTCCACCTGATGCAATGACCGGGATGCCTACCTGTGTCGAGACTAGACTGGTCAGGTGCAGAGCATATCCTTCCCGGGTGCCGTCGGCATCAATGGAATTCAGGCATATTTCTCCTGCTCCCAGCCGTTCCGCTTCCTGTGCCCACCAGATGGCGTCGATTCCCATATGTGTGCGGCCGCCGTTGATGACCACCTCGTAACCCGACGGAATGCTGTCCGATGGACCGACCTGCTTCACATCCATCCCCAGAACGATGCACTGGCTCCCAAAAGCCTCGGATCCATGGCGAATGATATCGGGATCGAGTACCGCCGCCGAATTCACACTCACTTTCTCCGCCCCGGCCAGCAGTACGTCACGCATGTCTTCCAGGTTGCGGATTCCTCCTCCCACCGAAAACGGAATGAATATGGTTTCGGCCACGCGGCGCACGACATCGAGCATGATCGGGCGGCGGTCGCTGGATGCGGTGATATCGTAGAAGACGATCTCGTCGGCGCCCTCTTCATAGTAAAATCGTCCCATTTCGACTGGATCGCCGATATCGATATTGCCCTTGAACTTGATCCCCTTGGTGGTGCGTCCGTCCATCACATCCAGGCAGGGGATGATGCGCTTGCTCAACATAAGGTGTACTCCACGGATCAGGAAGAGCGGCCATCCCAGCGGCAGAAGTTCTCTAGTATCTTCAGCCCCGCAGGCCCGCTCTTCTCGGGGTGAAACTGCACCGCTGCCAGGTTTCGCCAGGCGACGGCCGAACAGAAGGTGATTCCGTATTCCGTCGCGCCGCAGGGGTGAGCCGGATCCTCGGGGTCCGGGTAATAGCTGTGAACGAAATAGAACTCGCTCCCGGCAGGAATGTGTTCGAAAACGGGATGCCTGCGATCGAACCTCACTTCGTTCCAGCCCATGTGCGGGATCTTGTACGGGACGCCGCTTTCCGATGGCATATTCCTGGGGAAGAGTCGAACTCTGCCCGGAAGTATGCCCAGGCACTTTGTGTCGTTTTCTTCGCTGTAGTCGAAGAGAACCTGCAGGCCCACACAAATGCCCATGATGGGAATGCCGGCGCTGAATCTTTCCTTGATAAGCGTGTCGAGGCCGAGATCGACCAGGTCGGCCATGGACTTGCCCGCCGCGCCGACTCCCGGGAATATGATTCGATCCGCCGCCCTGATTTCATCGTGGGAATCGGTGATCCGGCAGGAAAATCCCAGAAAACGCAATGCTCTCTCGACACTCGTGAGGTTCCCGGCCCTGTAGTCCAGGATGGCGATCACATCATGCTCCTTTTACGTGATTGAAGATACGAATATGATGCTGAACGACAAGTCTAAATACCCGTTATTACGCTGCCGGTCAAGGGACGCGAAAGCCCGTCTGTCCCGGGTGGCTTTCTGAGGAAGAAAGGAAGAGACGTCTGAAGGGCGTTTTCTCGAACAAACCGCCGGGCACGCTCCTCGAATGGGTGGAGCGGATTGGACGCCTTCTGATTTTGATATGCTTTTTGTGCGAATGTGGCTAAGATTTTGAGAATAACATCTGGAAGGCAATGAGCATCCTTAGAAGATGAGGGCAGATGAT
This sequence comes from Syntrophobacteraceae bacterium, assembly GCA_013314815.1. GTDB lineage: Bacteria > Desulfobacterota > Syntrophobacteria > Syntrophobacterales > Syntrophobacteraceae > JABUEY01. Next base: position 15,701 of record JABUEY010000022.1, on the reverse strand, counting down.
GCAGAACATTTCCGAGTCCCTGAGAAAACAGCGCGAACAGGTCATGGCCGACGGCAGCGACGAGGTGCTCAGTCGGCACAACAGCCTGCTCGAGATCGCCGTCATCTCTCTTTACAACCGCCTGGTAAACCGGCTGGGCCAGGACACGGAGCAGTTCAGGGCCAGTGGGGCCGTGGTTGCACTGGGAGCTTTCGGGCGGGGGCTGAACAGCCCCAACGAGACAGTGCCGATACTCTTCCTCAAAGCGGATAATCATCCCTGGCAGGAAAATTGGCTCGACGAGATCACCCTGCCGATCGAGGAAGCAGGATGGGTTGTCGACGCATGGCAGGGGACCATCGACGAGGTGGTGGAAAGGGTTCGGGACGACTTCGGATTTTTCCCGGCATTGCTCGAGGCGCGGTACATCTCGGGGAACCGCCACCTGGTGGACCAGCTGGATAAGGCTGTGGATGCACTCATCGAAGACCGTCAGACGGAATATCTCGATTGCATCTATCGTTCAGTGAAAACCCGGGAGGAGAGACTCGACCTTCCCGACGCATGGCTTGAACCGGACCTCGACCGCAACCCCGGAGGGCTCTCGGATATCACCGCCATTCGAGCCGGCTGCAGGGTCGCAGCGAATATCAGAAACCTTGAAGACGCCATATTCGGTGGATACCTTGTGCGGCAGGAAGTGGACTTACTTCTTCATGCCGAGAAAACCTATGCGCGGCTTCTCAGCCTGGCCAGGAATATCACGGGGGACTCCAGTGGCATCATCCGGTTCGATGAACAGGAGATCCTGGCGGATAAACTGGGCTATGCCCAGAGGGCCGGGTTTCTTGCCGTCGAATCGTTCATGCAGGTGGTGTTCCAGCTTTTTCATGGAGTAAGCTGCATTTCGCAGGAATTCTGGGAGAGGCTGCATGAAATCCGCACCGGAGAAAGGGACATCGATGAGAGAGACCCCGAAGCGGTGGTGTTGGGAGATGGATTGTATGCCCATACGGGAAAGATATTCCTGCACACCGATCGATACTCGCCTACCGCCGGCCACGTGGTCCGTCTCTTCAGGATCGCCGCCGAACACGGGTTCGGCTTCGCCAACGTGACCAGACAATGGATTGACCATCATCGCAATGTACTCGATACAGCGTCCGGGGATGCGGTGGTGAAGGAGGAACTGCTGGGGCTGCTTCGAGCGGATGTTGCGGAGATCCCCGTTATCAGAAGGTTCTACAACCGGGGGCTCCTTACTTCGCTCATCCCTGAACTCAGCCCCGTGCACGGACTTGTTCAACACGATGCATTCCACCTTTATCCGGTTCATGAGCACCATCTTAGGTCGCTTTCGGAGCTGAAGAAATTGATCCGCGGGGACTATGCCCACGAGGAACCGGAATTGACTCACCTGGCTCAAACTATCGACGATCCCGTATGGGTATTCCTGGCGTGCCTGCTTCACGACATTGGGAAAAGCTCGGGAAAGGGCCATGCCCTGAACGGCGGAGAGATGATACCGACCATTGCGCGGCGGCTTGGGCTTCATCCGGAGGAGTCGGACAGGGTACAGTTTCTTGTTGCCCAGCACCTGCTCCTGATGGACAGCGCATCCCTTCGAGACCTGGCGGACGAGGAAATGCTGGCTCAGTGTGCCCTGATCGTCGGAAATCCAGAACTGCTCGACCTCCTCGTTCTGCTCACCTTTGCCGATATGGCAGCCACCGGACCGAAGGCTTACGGCAAATGGAAAGATACTCCTGTTCTCCTTCTCTACAAGAGCGTGCGGCATCTGCTGGAAAAAGGGGAACCGAGCCCGCGGGCCATCGCGGAGAAGATCGAGCAGGTGAGAGCCCGGGTCCGGCACGAGGTGGCCGATCTCATGAACGAGCAGGAACTCGATGCGTATTTCTCTCAACTGGTCCCGCGTTACCTGCTTTCCATGCCGCCCAGGGCCATTGCCCGGCACCTGAGGATGGGGCGGCATCTGCAGACCTCGAGGGACCTCTTTGTGTGGGAAGTATCGAGGGCCGACGCAATGGCCGAGATCACCCTCATGAGCTGGGACAGGTCCGAACTGCTGTCCCGTGCCGCCGGGATATTGACCCTTCATGATCTGAACATCATGGGCGCACATGTGTTTACCATGAACAACGGCATCGTCCTGCTCAACTTCCAGTGCCGCCTGCCCGGCAAGGATCACGGAGGAGTCGATTTCGACAGGGTCCGGGATGACATGGAACGCCTCCTCGAAGGTAAAATGGCTCTTGACTACCGTATCGCTCAGCATGCGGCCAGATGCGGAACCATGGCCACACCCGTCCGGCCCACTCCCAGCCGCATTCTCATCGATAATGAATCGTCTGCCGAGTACACTATTCTAGAAGTGTACACCGTCGACCGCGTGGGATTGCTCTACACCATAAGCCGGACTCTTTTCGAACTGCAGATTCGTATTTATGTAGCTAAAATTACAACTAAAGTAGACCAGGTGGCGGACGTCTTCTACATCCGTACATCCCGTGGCGAAAAGGTTATGGACCGGGAGCAGATGGAGGAACTGAAAAGGGCGCTGTGCTTCTGGCTGGACGGCCCGGAAACCTGGCCGGCATAGAGTTGCACTCGAAGGAGAATGAAAATGGATCGTGTTTTACTCGAGAAAGAGGGTCCCATCGGGTGGCTGATTCTCAACCATCCCGAAAAGAGGAATGCCTTGTCCCTTGAAATGATTGAGGGGTTGCTCGACAAGCTCGCCGTTATTCAAAACGACGGCGCAATACGCGTGGTGGTTATCCGGGGCAACGGACCCGTATTCAGTGCGGGGCATGATATCCGGGAGATGTCTTCAAGCAGCAGAGATCTTCATGCGGTGAGGAAGATCTTCACCACCTGCAACCGGATGATGCTTCAACTGCATGAATTGTCGCAGCCCGTCATTGCCATGGTGCACGGGATCGCGACGGCGGCGGGTTGCCAGCTCGTGGCCGCCTGTGATCTTGCCATAGCCGAAACCGGCGCACGTTTTGCCACTCCGGGAGTGAAAATCGGCCTGTTCTGCACTACGCCGATGGTACCCCTGGTGCGGGTGATCGGCAGGCGGCGTGCCATGGATATGCTGCTGACGGGAAGATTCGTGTCGGCTGAAGAAGCGGAACATTCCGGGCTGCTGAATCGAGTGGTTCCCGCCGACAGGCTGGTCGAAGAGACAAGGCAGTGGGCCTTGGATCTGTCCCAGGCGAGTCCGTTCACCCTTGCTCTGGGGAAGCGCGCCTTTTATGAACAGGTGGATCTGGCCGAAAAACCAGCCTATGATTATGCGAAGGAAGTGATCTCCATGAACTGCATGGAAGACGACGCCGTCGAGGGAATGACGGCGTTCATCGAGAGGAGAAAACCTGTATGGCGGAGCAGGTGATTTCGCTCTCCGCGCAGTGAATCATGCTGCCGTGCCGCTTCCCCTGTGTGATGGCTCGAGGGGGGGCGGCACGGTTGGTTTGCGGGAACGACAAAAAGGCCCCGGCCTACAGGATCGGGAGGAAGACGATCCGCGGAACAGCCGTGCTGGCCTATGGAATCCTCAGCTTTTGCCCCGGTACGACCTTATCATCCTTCAGGTTGTTCGTCTTTCGGATATCCTGTACGCTGACCTGATAGTACTTGGCTATACTCGAAAGAGTGTCCCCCGACCGGACGGTGTGATAGGTTTCGGCGGGTACTCTTGACCTGGCCTTGAGAGGCTGAGGCTTGGGAGAAGCCTTGATCTTCGGTTCATCTGCGGGCCTGGCGGACGCTTCGGTGGAAGCCGGTGCAGGAGCCTGGACCGCCGCCTGCTGCTGGAAGTTCTGTTCGAATACTCTGCCCGTTCCCGCCGGCAGCTTGATCTCGTAAGACCCGGCCGGAATCTCGTCGGCGCGGAAGACTGGATTGAGCCTTCGGAATTCGCGGTATGTCGTCCCCGCCGCGGAGGCGATGCTCTGGATGGACACGGAACTGGTGAAATTCACGCGCACGCGGTCTATCTTCAGTTCCCCGTAGCCCTGGCCTCTCTGAAAATTATAACCATACTGAACAGGATTGCTCAGAACGGCCTTGACCGCCAGAATACGGAAAACATATCGTTCCGTTTCGAGGGGCAGTTTCAGGTGGTAGTAGTCTTTGACTCCCTGAGCCCGAGATTCGTCAAGGATTCTCTTGTCTCCGCAGTTATAGGCTGCAATGGCCAGCGCCCAGTTGCCGTATCGCCTGTAGAGATCCGCCAGCAGGAGGAAGGCGCTTTCCGTGCTTTTTTCGAAGTCGTATCTCTTGTCCACGGAACCGTCCTGGTGCAACCCGTAGGAGGATCCGGTGCGGGGCATGAACTGCCATGGGCCGGCGGCTCCTTTGGGAGACGCCACATTGGGCTGCAGATCGCTTTCCACGATGGCCACATACTTGAGGTCATCGGGCAGATTGTGATGACGGAGGCGCTCCTCGATCCAAGGAAAGTAGCGGTCCATTCTCTTCAGCCACAGGTACACCTGGGCATGGTTGTACAGCACCAGGGTGAACTCCCTGTCGAAGCGCTCCATTACCTGCTGGTGTTCAAGAGGAACTGGCTCGCCGCACAGATCCATCTTGTCCGGCGGTGGGAAGTAGGGAGCCATCACAGGATAGGACCCGGTGGGAGGAGGCGCCGGCTGTACCGCTTCTGCGGGCCTGACCATGGTGGTCGGTGGAGTGGATGCCTGGGGGGAGGGCGTTTGGGTGGATGAACACCCCGAACAACCCAGAACACAGGCTAAACCAAGGATAAGACTTCCGAACAGGATGGAAGGGCTACTCTTTTTCATCTCGGTCAACCTCAAAAAAAGCGCTTTCTATGCCTCGCTGCAAATCTCGAGCACGTTGAAGAAGAAGGCTATTTCGGCTGCGGCCGTGTCGGGGCCGTCGGAACCGTGAACGATATTCTTCTCGATATCCCTTGCAAAATCGTGCCGAATGGTGCCGGGCAGGGCGTCCTTGTAGTTGGTGGCACCCATGAGTTCCCTGTTCTTATGAATGACGTTTTCTCCCTCCAGAACCATGACCACAACGGGTCCCGAGGACATGAACCGGGTGAGGCTGTCGAAAAAGGGACGTTCCCTGTGAACGGCATAGAACTTACGCGCCTGGTCCAGGCTCAACCGCACCATCTTCATGGCTACGATCCTGATTTTTGCCTGTTCGAACCTCTTGATGACCTCCCCCGCAAGGCCCCTTTCCACTCCGTCCGGTTTGACGATCGACAATGTGCGTTCCACGAATGAACCTCCTCATGTGTTCTGTACTGGTTCAGTAAAGCCGGCTCAGTTGATCGAGCGGTATGTTTGTCCGTTTCTCGGAGCAATATGTCTGAAACCTTTACCTCAGGTGACAACCCGTGTCCATCAAAATGGTAATTCAATACAACGTCGGGGGAGGATCCCCCCTCGATTCCGTAATATAAAAAACGCCGAATTGCCGGGATTGAACTCCGGTTGAATGGACAAACCCGAACCAGGAGGACAACCATGGCCCGAAAAAGATGCCATAGATTTTGAGGCAATCATGACCGAGGCCAGGGGGCACACCAGGCTGTCGGCCAGGCCACGCACATAAGACTTTTATCAGCCGATCTCCTAAAAATAGGACCAAACAGTTCCGGCATTCTCTTCTATACGCGTACCCGGATCGCCCTGCTCTATTCATCGTCTCTTCCAGGTTCTTTCAGTATGGTTACTTTTCCTGGATTCCCGTCTTCGCGTGAATGACGATGTGGAGGCAAGTACGTTGTGGAGGCAATGACACTGTTGTGAGACTGAAACTGCTGTGCTGTGAGACTGACGATGTTGAGTAAATGACGTTGTAGCGGGAACGATGCTGTTGGGAATTTCTTCCACCTTTGTGCGACAACTGTCCGGGCACTCGTTTGCCGGATGGACCGGAAAGAACGGTTGAAAAAGAGACGACTTTTTGAAAATATAGCGGATACTGTGGGAGACATCAGGATTCCCCCGGGTTGACGAGTCCGCTCAAATCGAAACCGGCGAGGTGCCCATGGCTTGGAGTCGTTCGAGGGAGTGGGATCCAGTGTGGGAGACAGTCGGCTGGGTGTAAGGAGGTGTTCCGTGGGGGGAATTTTTATACGATGGCTTATTCTGACCATAGCGATTGTATTTGCTTCATACATTGTGAGCGGAATAGAGGTCGAGAGTTTTTTCTCGGCGCTTCTTGCCGCCGCCATACTGGGTATCCTCAATGTGTTCTTCCGTCCTGTCATCCTGATCCTCACCCTGCCTATCAACATCCTGACGTTCGGGCTCTTCACCTTCGTGATCAATGCGATGATGCTGAAGATGGCCTCGGGTGTAATACCGGGCTTTCACGTGTACGGCTTCTGGTCCGCGGTTTTCGGAGCGTTCATCATCAGCGTGGTGAACTGGATTCTCTCTACTGTCATGCAGGACCGAGGCACAGCCGGATACATCGACCTCGAAAAGAAGGACGGGGACCGGTGGGAATAATCATTGACCCTGAGTTGTTGAAAGTGAACGACTGATCCATGCCCCTGATTCGCGAATCCAGCTACCGTCCTCCCGTTTTTTTCACGAACAGCCATGTTCAAACGATATACCCTGCTCTTTTTCGCAAAGTGGCGGGGGTCCGTTATCACAGGGAAAGAATAGGAACGCCGGACAACGACTTTCTGGATCTCGACTGGTCCGCCGCGAATCGCGAAAAGCTGGCGATTGTCTGCCATGGGCTGGAAGGGGATTCATGCAGGCCTTATATGCTGGGCATGGTCAGAGCCCTCAACTCAAGGGGATGGGATGCCCTGGCCTGGAATTACCGGGGCTGCAGCGGAGAACCCAACCGGCAGGCCAGGTTCTATAACAGTGGAGAAACCGGCGATCTCGACACCGTGATCAAACACGCCCTGGCGGCTTCTCACTATACGGCTCTTGCACTCGTGGGTTTCAGTGCCGGCGGAAACATCGTGCTGAGGTATCTCGGCGAAAGGGGAGACATGCTCCCCGGTGTCTTGAAGGCGGCCGTAACCTTCTCTGTGCCCTGTGACCTGGCATCCTCCGCCCTCAGACTGGCCGAACCGGCCAACCGCATCTACATGAAAAGGTTCCTGCGCTTGCTGCGAGCGAAGATCCGGAGGAAGATGGAGGTCATGCCCGGGGTCCTGGATGATTCGGGATTCGACCGGATCAAGAACTTCCAGGAATTCGACGATCTTTACACGGCTCCCGCATTCGGTTTCACCGATGCGGAAGACTACTGGAAAAGATCGAGTTCCAGGAAGGTCCTGGCCGGCATCCGTCTTCCTGTTCTTCTCGTGAATGCCCTGGATGATCCGTTCCTTGCCCCTTCCTGTTATCCTGTCGAGGAGGCGCAGGACTGCGGCTTTCTCCACCTCGAAACGCCCAGATACGGAGGCCACGTGGGGTTTGTTTCCCTGGATCGAAACGGCGAATACTGGTCGGAGGCCCGGGCACTGTCGTTCCTCGATCGGTGGGTGGCCTGATCCGGGATAAATCATGGAGGACAGGCAAGGGTTTCAGTTTGTCCACGATGCCGTGATCGTCGTCCCCGACCCCCTCGTTGAGTCGATCTTCAACGTACCTCCGAACAGTTCCGTTCGTTCCTTCATACTGAGAAATCCCAGTCCCCTGGCTCGATGGTCTTCCGGCAGAGCGGCGTCGATGTCAAATCCCAGGCCGTTGTCCTGAACGGTCAGCACGATGTTTCCATCGATCTCGAGCAGGCTGAGATGAACGCGCCCGGCGCTGCTGTGTCTCGATACATTTCCCAGTGCTTCCTGGACAATTCGGAAGATGGCGTCCTTGACCGACGACGGGATGCGATCTTCGAGTATGTCGATCTGTGTTTCGATGTGAATTTTGGGGTGCAATTCCTTGAATTGTCTGCAGTACCAGTGGATGGTGGCGCCTATCCCCAAATCGTCCAGGAGGGATGGTCTGAGTCGTGTGTAGAGGTTGCGCACCTCGTCGATTCCATCCTGTATGGACGGAAGCAGCGATTTCAGGCGCGTGCATGATTCGCCCTCCGGCATCAGGCCGATCGCGTCCTCGACTCCCAGTTTTACGGCGGTCAGGATCTGCCCCAGTTCGTCGTGAAGCCTGGCGGCGATCATTTTTCGCTCGTTTTCCTGGTAGGAAAGAAGCCTGGAAGAAAGATATTTCAGTTCCTTTTCAGATTTTCTGAGAGCCTCCGCAGTCTTGCGATGCTCGATGGAATACCGGATGGATCGCTCCAAGAGGGGTGCGGAGATGTGTCCTTTGACCAGGTAATCGGATGCTCCCCTCTTCATGGCCTGCATGTCCAGGCTGTAATTATCCTGGCCCGTGAGAAAGATCACCGGCGTGCTGCAATGGTTCCCGCCTGCCTGATCGAGCAGCTCGAGCCCCGTCAGTTCCCCCAGCATGTGATCCAGGAGACACACATCGTGGCGGCCGCCCCTCAGCTTGTCCAGGCCCCGTCCCGCATCGGAAACCCAGTCAAGATCGTACCTTGTGGATGAAACCTCCTCCAGGAGGTCGCGGATCAGGACATAGTCGTCTTCATCGTCTTCTATGAGGAGGACTCTCACCTCAGGAATCTCCAAAGGGCGCTCTCCTCGAATCCACCGGCAGTTCGACGGTCTCCAGCCAGTATTGGGTCAAAGTCTTCACCACCTCGACCAGTTCCTCATAGGTTACCGGCTTGGTGATGTAAGAATTGGCTCCTGTATCGTAACTGAACAGGATATCGTCCTGTCGGCGGGATGTGGTGAGTACAACGACGGGAATGGCTCGCAGTTTCGGGTCGCTCTTGATTTCGAGCAGTGCGTCGCGGCCGTTCTTGCCGGGCATGTTCAGATCCAGAAGAATGAGATGGGGGCGAGGGGAACGGACGGAATCCGAATAGACACCCTGCCGCTTAAGATATTTCATCAAAGCTTCTCCGTTTTCGACAAAACGCAGGTCCGTGGCGGTAGAACCTTCGAGAAACGCGTCCCTGATGAGAACGCGGTCATCCTGGTCGTCGTCTGCGATAAGAATCGTGGCAGTTCTGCCGCGAAGTAGAGTCAAACAAGCCTCCCGTTTCGAATTCAAAAGGAAGAAAAACAGTCACATGCCATGAACGTTCCAGGGAACTACTTCATCCCCTGTTTGCTCGGGCGGACGGATGGCTGCGGTTCGTCAGGGATGAAGGAGCAAAGATACCGGAAAATGTCGGAGCACATCTCCTGCCAGGAGATTCGGCCCCCCAAAAGCGGACTCCCCGGTGATCACATCCCTCCAGGCCGACGGTGCATCCTGGGGAAGCCGTATTTCCGTGTCCGCCCAGACATCCTGGCCCAAAGGGGGCTGTCCTTCCCTGACCATGTCCGTCCAAAAGCGGGGAGCGATGGTCAGCGCCCAGGAGTGATTCCTCCTGCGGGCAAAGGCGATGATGTGGTTGCCATATCGGCCTCGAGTCTCAAGGGGCAGGTATTCCCCGTCCTGAAAGAGAAGCGGGTGCTCTCTTCTAGCTTTCAGGACCTTATATGTGAGAAAAAGCTTGATCCGCCCGTCCGGGTATGTTTTCAGAAGCTTCTGAATGAAGGGGATACTGCATCCGTCGCGCTGCATCCGCATGACATACCTCGTTCGTTTCCTGAAATCCACAGGGCGCCGGTTGTCCGGATCCACAAGACTGAATTCCCAGAGTTCGGTTCCCTGGTAGAAATCGGGTACTCCCGGACATGTGCTTTTGATCAGAACCTGCGAAAGGGAGTTCAGCATACCGTAGTAGGCGACTTTTCGCTGAAAGGCCAGGAAATCATCGAGGAATATGCTGTTGGAAGGATCGAGAACCCTGTCGATAAAGGAGTCGAAGGCCGTCTCGTATCCTTCGTCTCTCTTGATCCACCCCGTATGAACTTTTGCCTCCCGTATCGACTTGTTCATGTACTCCCTGATCCGCTGCACAAACGAGCTCCATTCGGCCGAATCAAAGGGGCATGCTCCCACAATGGTCTGGTAAAAGAAATACTCGTCGTTTCTGCTGGGAACCGCTGATCCATCAGGCCTTTTCCTGTACTTTCTGTTTGTCTCCCGCCAGAACCTTACCCTGGCTTCCCACTCCCCCGGGATTTCACTCAATACGTGGATCCTGGCTCGAACATCTTCGCCCCTCTTGGTATCGTGAGTCGATGTGGCATTCATGGAATGAGGCATATTCGCGGCACGTCTGTGGATGAAATGATGGAAGCGCCCGCGAGACACCCCGAAGGCAAACGGGTCCCCTCCAACCTCATTAAGTGAGATCAGCCTGTTATAGATATAGAGAATGGTGTCTTCAAAGCCTTTGGCCATGAGTGGGCCCGTGAACTGCTGAAATTTCATCACGAAATGATACCATTCTTCCTTCTCCTTTTCGCTCAGATAATCGTGAAACTGGATCAGCAGAAATTTTCCGAGGTAATTCAGTTCGTAGACGAGGTCCGGGTTTCTTTTTATGGCGAGGTCCAATGCCTGCCGGATGTAGTGCTTGTCCAGTTCCGTGAACGATTCAGGACTGATATAGGTCCTGTAGACCGGGAAGTGAGCCAGGACCTCGTGGATCGCCCGTCGCAGACCGTACAGCGTAATGTCGCAGCCTCCACGGTCCCGGCTCGAAATACGCTTCATCAGGTGCGCCAGGTTGTCGACGTCTCCCGTCATGAATCTCTCGACGATCAGGCGTTTTTTTTCATAAAGGAGTTCTTCCTGGTGGACCCTGTGGCCGGTAAAGGAGGTATAGATCCGGTCGAGAGCTTTTTCATTGCCGGTGCGGCAGAATATTCCGTTGAGGTGGTACATGAAGTCGTAGCCGGACGTGCCTTGAACGGGCCAGTGTGGAGGAAGGTCTTCGTCGGGTGCGAGTATCTTTTCGACCACTGTGTAGGAGTCTTGAACACTTTCCTGGAGTCTCTGGAGATACTGGAGCGGATGGAAGAGTCCGTCGATATGGTCTATGCGAAGCCCTGTGAAGATCCCTTCCCGTGTAAACCTCGAGATCAGGTAGTGACACTGGTGGAAGACGTCGAAGTCCTCGATCCGGATGGAAATCAGTTCATTGATGCTGAAGAAGCGCCTGTAGTTGATTTCTTCGCTGGCAACCTTCCAGAAGGACAGGCGATAGAACTGGTCGAACAGAAGTTCGTCGAGAATGCTGCGGCTCGTATCGGAACCGAGGCCGTTGATGTCTTCGAGATTCCGGTCTATATGATTCTTTATTGCCGGGTTCCTGTTGTAGAATTCCCACAGGATTCCCTTGATGAAACGGGTCTGCTCGCTTCTCTCACCTTCTACCCCCTGGCACGGAAAACTCCTGATAACGTAAAGCATGCCCACGAGCTTAATGACGGACGGGTCTTCGTTCCCGAGCTGTTCCTTCAATTCTTCGAGGTGGAGCGAGAGGATGCGGGAGTAGGATTCGATGCGCAGAGGAAAAGAGAGCGCATAGTAGTTGACCATGAATCCGTCCTGCGTATAAATGATCCGGATTTCGCCGTCTTCAAGGCTCTGCCCGTAGGATTTGCCCAGGAAAGGGGCCAGCAGCCTGTTTCTCATGCTTTCACAGGCATGGTTCCAGTCGAAGTCGAAGAAATGGAAATACTGGGAGGCGGTGCCCTTTTCGAGGACATCCATCAGCATCCTGTTGTCCGTGTCGAAGGCCATATGATTGGGCACGATGTCCTGAAGCCATCCTATGCCGTATTCATCGAACTTCCGTCGGAGTTCCCGCAGCTCCTCCTCGGTCCCCAGTTCGGGATTCAAAACGTTGGGATCGACGACATCGTACCCGTGCAGGCTGCCCTTGCGCGCCTTGAAAACGGGAGATGCATAGATGTCTGAAATGCCGAGCTGGTGCAGGTATTCGACCAGGAGCATCGCGTGTCGAAAAGTGAATCCCGAGTGGAACTGCAGACGGTAGGTGGAGCAGGGTATTCTCATCGGCCTGAATCCCTTCCATTCATTCCGAACAGAAATCGATGTTCGTATAGACAAGGAAACTTTCCGCCCTCAGGAACAGGGTGTCGTCACGACCGAGTTCGACCGGTGCCCTGCTGCCCGGCCCGCTCCACGCCACATCGGCTGAATCCAGAACCTTACTGTGCTTTCCTGTCGAGGGCACCGGCCAGGGCAATTGAACCGCAGTGTCTGCTTTGCCGAAATGGAACAGGCAGAGGACCGAATCGGTCCCGTTCTCCCTGCTGAGAATCAGCAGTTCTTGGTCTTCGATTCCTTTGGCCTGCAGGTCCTTTCTATTCGGTGAGAAGACGGCCAGGATCTTCTGCCTCAGACAAATGAGTCTGCGGTAGAAGTCAAGCATGACCTTGTGCAACCCCTGGTTTCTCCTGTGCCATCCAATCCTGGATTTCAGAAAGGTTTCCTCCGCCTGGGGATCGGGCGGATCCTCCGTCCATTCGAAGCGCTGAAACTCCTCCCTTCGGCCCTTTCTTACGGCATCCACGAGGTCCGGGTCGCCGTGGCTGATAAAATAGAGAAAAGGAGCATCCTCGTTGTATTCCTCTCCCATGAAGAGCAAAGGAATGAACGGGGAAAGGAGGACCACTCCGGCGGCGAGTTTCCGGGCTTCGAAGGAAACGAGAGCCGAAAGGCGCTCCCCCAGCATCCTGTTGCCCACCTGGTCGTGATTCTGGGAAGCGACCACAAACTGTTCCGAAGGCAGGTCAGCCGAAAAATTGCCGTGTCTCCTCTGCCGAAAAACGGAATACCCGCCGGAATAGACAAAGCCGTCCCTGAATGCCTTCTCGAGGTGCTCCAGGCTACCGAAATCGGCGTAGTATCCCTCGGTCTCTCCCGTAAGAACCGCGTGCAGCGAATGATGAAAATCGTCGCACCATTGAGCGTCCAAACCAAATCCCCATACCGCTCTCGGGCGAATCAGGCGGCTGTCGTTCAGATCACTTTCTGCAATAAGATAACGCTTCCTGCCGTCCGTGCAGCCCAGGACTTCCACTTTTTCCGACAGCTCCCGGAGAAAAGGTGTGGCACTCATGTCGGTCATGGCGTGAACCGCGTCGAGGCGGAGGGCGTCGACGTGAAAGTTCTTGAACCAGTGGAGGGCGTTGCCGATGAAGAAATCCCTGACCCCGTCGCTCCATGGACCATCGAAGTTGACGGCATCTCCCCACGGGGTCCTGTACCGGGATGTGAAATACGGCCCGAAGTCTCTGAGGTAATTGCCTTCAGGGCCGAGGTGGTTGTAGACGACGTCCAGTGTTACGGCGATCCCATGCTTGTGGCACGCATTCACGAATCGCATGAATGCTTCGGGCCCCCCATAGGAATTCTGCACCGAGTAGAGATAGACTCCGTCATATCCCCAGTTTCTTTCCCCTGGAAACTGGGCAACCGGCATGATTTCGATGTTGTTGATTCCCAGGTCCCGAAGTATCGGAATGCGGGGGATGATGGCGTCGAAGGTGCCTTCGGGAGTGAACGTGCCCACGTGGAGTTCGTAGAACAGGGTGGCGTGCAGGGGGACCCCTGTCCAGCCTTCATCCTCCCATGGAAAGGATAGGTCGATGATTCTCGATGCCCCGTGGACGCCGTGAGGCTGAAAGTACGAAGCGGGATCGGGTCTGTCGAGTTTCCCGTCGAGCCTGAAGAAGTATTCCGTTCCGGGATGGATCCCCTCGACGGACGTGCTGAAAAAGCCCAGATCATCCCGCTGCATATCGAAAAAATGTTTTTCGGGAGACACCGTGTGGACCTGGACGCTTCCTGCGCGGGGAGCCCAAACGCGGAACCGGCACAGTCCACTGCCCGTCCAGACCGCCCCGAGATTCATATGATCGTCCATGCGGCTCCTTTGCGGCGTTTTATGGGATTACAGCGCAATCTTGCCGGCAATCGGGGAAGCGATGGTGTCGATTTCGGTTTTGAGAGGCCGCTTCGCGGGGCCCGGCACCCTCGACCGGGTCCTGCAGGCCGAAAAGGCTTCCCTGTCGGAGACTCATCCAGCCGGGGGAGGCAATGCTCCAGGGCCGAAACTTCGATCCGTTATCCGTTGGTTGAATGCCCCTCCGCCATCATCCTCCGGAGTTCCTTCTCCACCTTTTCGTGAAATTCCGAATCGGTCAGTCCCCCTTTCACATATTCACTCCACGAATCGAAATCCTTGAAGAAACAAAGAGTAAGCCCGGCCTCTCTGCACACCCTTCTGTAAATCCTGTTGGCCTGCCCGGCACGTTCGTGTTTTTGCCGCTCCTTCCTGACGTGTGCAGGTTCTTCCTTGTCTATTACCAGGTACTTTCCGAAAACCCTTGCAAATTCAGTTATTTCCTTCTCGGCGGTTTCCGCGAGCTGAGGTTCGTCGAGCTGGCCTTCAACGTACTGGCCCCATGCTTCAAAATCGTCCCACGAAGAGACCTTGATGCCGCTGTGTTCACAGGCCGAACAAATCGCCTCGTCTGCCTGTTCTTCCCGTTTCTTTTCTTCTTCGGTGGCAGGATCGCCGGAGCCTTTCTCGGCTTCACCTTTGCTCATTTCACCCTCCCATGCTTTTGTGTCTACTCCGGACCAACTGGACAAACAGCTCGATGAAACAAGTGAAACTCGTATGATTTCGTTAAATTTCATTAAATAGTATAGGGCGGGCGGAGTCAAGAAATTCGGAAACCATGCAGAAAGGCTGATTGGCTCACGTCGGTGAGAGGGGCGTAAACGTCAGAAAAAAAGTGACTGGGCATGGCTAAACAGCTTCAAGCAACGGGAAAGAGCCTGGAATACAGGATGGATGGATGGAGCAGGGCAATTCCGGGTGAAGAGATCTATGGCGCGATCTGCACCTGGACTATAGGGGTAGGAATGGCCCTGTGAAGCCGAATGACGTTGTGATGCCATCGATCCTTTGTGTTTACGACCCGTTGTGTGAAAAGCACCGGAGGTACTCGGTTGCCGGATGAACCCTTCTTGTCTGGGCATAATTGCGGTAAGAACGAATGGAAAAATTTCGTGACGAACTCGATAATTACATGAAGGGTCTTGATCTTGGGCGTTCACCGGTTATGAAGGAGAATCATCTGAAGCGGACACGGGATGAAATCTGCTCGGGTTCATCGAGTGGGGGCTGTGTCTGCTGGCCTGGTTCTCTTCGGTCGTGCCGGATCGATACGGTTTTCCAGATGCATCGACGCTGCATGCGGTGGTATCTTATGGCAGCGGTAGCCGGATGAACAGTGCAGTGTGAGGGAAGCCGAAGGACAGATTCGCCGTGCATTCAGCCGGTTTTGAGGGAAAGTTCATTTTGTGATCAGTAAGAAAACCATCTTCATGATGGACAAACCCTTTTGCAGTGTTGAAGTTTTCGATGTGAGGAAAGGTCATGAGCAAGGTGGTTGACCCGTTTGAGCAGTATGCTCGGGTGTCGGAATCCGACGTCCGGATGTCTTCGAACGGCGGCAGCGGATTTTCGCTTTGTGTTGCCAGCTACAATATTCATCGATGCGTGGGCTTGGATCGCCGCCTGGATCCTCGGCGAACTGCCGGGGTGATCAGGGAGCTCGACGCCGACATCATAGGTCTCCAGGAAATCGATTCCGGGTATCACAGGGTGCAGGAGCGATGCCAGGTCGAATACCTGGCTGAAGCCACGGGCCTGAACGTGGTCATGGGCCCCACCCGGTGGGGTGAGAAGGGTTTTTACGGCAA
>JABUEY010000212.1 GCA_013314815.1 Syntrophobacteraceae bacterium | reverse complement strand
TTCTCCGTAATCCACCGCGGCAGGGACCTGGCCAGTACGAGAAAGGCCAGCATGATCAGCGTGCACGCCGACGCGATGACTCCGTCTCCAACCAGGACCCAGACGACTGAATCGGGCAGGCGATCGGAGAGGAGCGTCCACGATGCGGGCAGGGATAGAAGCAGGACGATCCACGCGTCGATCATGCGCAGAAAGACGATGGACCCGATGGCCTCCGAACGCCGGATACCGAAGTTGATTCGAGCCATGTGCGCCGCGTAGATGTCTCCAAGCTTGGCCGGCACCACGTTGTCTACAAAGTTGTAGAAGAAGACCACCTGCCCGAATTTTGACGCGCCGCCCTGGATGGGCAGGTGGGCGAGTGAATGCCGCCACCGTAGGCCCCGCAGGGGATAGGTCGCATAATGGCATGCAGCTCCGAGCAGGACGAAGAACTTGTTGCATTCCAGCACTTCCCGCCAGATGTTTTCCCAATCGAGACAGCCGGCCAGAAAAGCGAGAAAGGCCACGGTGACCAGGCCGCTCAGGACGGTATGCCGGCCCCAGAGTCGAGGCGGCTTTTCTGTGCCGTCGAGTTGTTTGGAATCATCGTCCATCTACCCGCTTCCTTCCCGATCCGTTCGGCTCCAGGCCGGAGAATTCCCCGCCGCTTGACGGAAGCCGGCCGGAGGAACGCCATCGTATACCATCTTCGATTCTTTTTCGAGGAAAAGCTAAGCGGAGAAGGTCAGAGGAAACAGACAGGCTGTGAATCCCGCATTATCTTTGCCTAAAGTTGACCGGACGCCGGGTCGCTTCCCGGTCTTTTGCGGGAATGACGTTGTGATGAGCAAAGACGTTGTGATGCCGTTGATCCTTTGCAGGAAAGGCACCGGACGCGTGCACAAGGCACCGGAGGTACAGGTTTATGAGTCGGGATAGACTTCGTATCGGCACTTCGGGCTGGCACTACGAGCACTGGAAGGGTGCATTTTACCCGACGGATTATCCCGGGAGACGTTTCCTCCGATACTACGCGGAACGTTTCGATACGGTGGAGATCAACAGCTCCTTCTACCGGCTGCCGGGAAAGGAAACCCTGAAAAAGTGGTACGGGGAAACCCCGGCGGATTTCATCTTCTGCGTCAAGGCAAGCCGGTTGATCACTCACATGAAGAAGCTGAAGGAACCGCACCGGTTCTTGCCGTCTCTGCTGGAAGTGGTGCAGCACCTGGGTGAAAAGCTGGGCCCGATTCTCTTTCAGCTGCCTCCGCGCTGGAAGCCGGACCTCGATCGATTCGGAGAATTTCTCGATGCGCTGCCCCGGCGGTTTCGATATGCCTTCGAATTCCGAGATCGGGGCTGGTTCGATCCCTCGGTACTGAGTGCCTTGCGCGAGCACGGCTCCGCCCTCTGCATCTACGATTTCGACGGCCGGCAGTCCCCGGAGGAGGTGACTGCGGATTTCGTCTACGTCAGGCTTCACGGCCCGAAAAAAGCCTACAGGGGCCGCTACGGCCCCGATGGACTCTCCCTGTGGGCCGGCGCCCTTTCCAAGTGGGTGCACCGGGGACTCGATGTCTTCTGCTATTTCGACAACGACGAAGCGGGAAACGCGGTGTACGATGCGCTCGAATTCAAAAGCATGCTCGGGAGATGACGGAAAGCCGGAAATTGAATTGGTTCGACGGTGAATCTTCCGGCACATGGAAGCCGTCCGAAGCAGGAAATGCACCGGAAGATTCTGCGGAGTGAAGGTCTGCGCGGTGTTTCAGGGCTGAGCGTCAGGGAAGTGCGAGGCCGGGGTGCTGTCAAAGAAAACCCGCGGGAGGATCGCAGTTCCTTGTGCAGGATCGCCAGTTCAGCCCGTTAAGGTATCGATTCCTCGACACGTGCGATGACCTTCGGCATCTTGTCCGATCCATCGTGCATTGCCATGAAGCGGTCGACGAGTTCAGAATCATCCCCGGTCATGCTCTTTCGCAAGTCTTGCGCGAAAGGAAAAGACACGGCCTGGTAAAGGAGTTCAGCCAAGATCGTTACCGGCCCGTCGTTCACCTTGACTTCGTAGGTTACCCGGTCCTGCCCGTCGACAAAATTGGGATCTTTCACGGCATGCCCCACCACCGCTATGTCGGACGGGGCGGTATCCTTGTTGAAACCGGCAGGCAGGAGGCGGTTGTCTTTCACATAAGCTGCGGCGTTGAGGAGCGTGTGGGTGACTGTGCCTTCACTGTCGACCATGACAGGTTCATAGATCTGTACCTGGTTGCGGTTCCTGATGACATCCCGGTGCGGTTCGAATTCGAGTGCGTCGAGGTCGGCATTGCTCCCCAGGATGCTGCCGTCCTCCTGCGGCTTTCCGGATTCGAAGATTACCCTGCCGTTCTTGTCCAGCACCGTCACATGCAGCCAGGCGCGTCGAGCCGGAATTCCGGTCGGGAACTTATGGCCGGTTTTGTTTTGAACGGTCAAGGTAAAGGACAGCCATTTTGCTTTCTGATCCCGTGTCTTGGTTTCCAGGCTCAAAGCGGCCGTGCGGGATTCGAGCTGGGCATCCAGCCGCGACAGGGTTGCGTCGAAATGTACGGCATCCGCCGTTGCACCGATTTCCTGGGCGTTGTTCTTGATCAGGTTAACCATAAAATGGTTGGCCCCGACGAAATGGTGCCGGCCGAACGGACTGCGCGCGGTGAGAGCGTTTCCCATGGGGCGGTTGCTGATCTTCACTCCGCCCTGCGCAATGGGCATATGGCAGTCCCGGCAGCTTTTCCCGCCGCTTCCGGCGGCGTGTTCCCATTCGAGGTAGGTCATCTGCTCAGGGAACTCCTTTTCCAGCACATTCCCCGATGCATCGATTGAAGGGGTATAAAGGGTATGGCAGGTTCCACAGAATGCGGAATCCATTACATGGGGTCCATATTGCGGAGAAAACCCCGACATCATCTCCATGGGATTCATGCCCATGGGATTTCGGAACGGGTTTTGGAAGGGGCCGAAAGCCGACCGGTTCGGAGGCGACGTGGATGTATCGATAAAGTACTGTCCCGTGAAGGTCGCTTCCGTACCGAGCCCTGCGGGCTGGACCTGGTGGCAGAGTGTACAGGATACTCCGTCCATTGCCGCAGCGTGCAGGGCGTTGCCTGGATCGACAAAGCCGGACGGTTCGAGCACCTTGACCGGCATGCCATTGGTCAGAGCCTGGTAGCGGGCCATTCCCATGTGGCACCGGCTGCACTTCTCTTCGATGACTTCCTGAAAGGACGGATTGCGGGCCGCCTCGGAGGCGATCTTGGCCTGCCAGAGCGGGTCCCTGGCAGAATTGGCCATCATGGTCGATCTCCAGTGCGAGTCGATGGATACGTCATTGCCCGCGCTGTCCTTGAGTTGGCTGTGGCAGAAGGCGCAGACTCCCGAGCCGGAAAAGTCGGCAGTCGTAAAACTGGAAAGCGTTGTGCTTTGCATGCCTCCACCTCCACCTCCACCTCCACCTCCTCCACCCCCGCCGCCCATTTGAGCGAAAACGGGCAGGGCGGTCAGGCACGTGAGTGCCACTGCCAGGACGAAGGAGTATGTCAACGGACTCTTTCTCTTCCTGATCATTTTGTGCTGCATGGTTAATCCTCCTGTTGCGAGTCAGTCCCCAACGGCGAGACGTCCGCCGCCGGCTGTCGGATCCTGCGGCGGCCGCGGACGGTCTCCCTTTGCCTGGCTTCCGGCCCGGAGACTCCTCATTTCAGCCACTCATCAAGAGCCCCTGGCTCCCAACCGCCCGATCGGGCAGCCGGGAGCATGATATTCAGGATTCTTCAGGTCGAGTCCTCCTGCTGAAACAGGAAAAGGGGGGAGGGGCTTATCCCTCCCCACGGTTAAGCTACGGAGTGAGTACGCTGATCACGTTGGACCAGGCGGATGTTCCCGCGGCGTTAAAAGCCTGGACCCTGAAATAGAAGAGCGTTTTGCGCGACACATTCCCGGTTTGGAACGTGGTAGTGTTCGCGCCGACGTTGGTGGAGGTCACGTTCGCTGTAAAATCAGCACTGGTGGAACGCTGGATCGTGAAGCCCGCTTCGTTGTTCGAGTTGTCGGTCCAGATCAGCGTTACCCTGGCGTTGTTGGCGCCCTGGGCCACGGCGGTGCCGGCCAGGTTGGAAGGCGCAGCCGGAGGCGAAACCACGGTGCCGAAGGTAGCGGTGTTGGAGAACGCGGATGCAAGGGACTTTGTGGGAAAGACTCCTCCCGGCGGGATCTCGTTCAAGTTGG
>JABUEY010000211.1 GCA_013314815.1 Syntrophobacteraceae bacterium | reverse complement strand
CCCGGAGGTACCCGTTTGCCGGATGAACCAGAAAAAAAGGGACCAGCCATGGCAGCTGCCCCCTTGATTTTTCTGGTGCCGAAGCGGGGACTCGAACCCCGACGGGCGCACGCCCACTAGACCCTGAACCTAGCGCGTCTACCAGTTCCGCCACTTCGGCAAACAAAACCGTTGCAAACACGGCGGGAGAAAGGTATTCTAAAAATCTTTCGCTGTCAAGGCGTATTTCATGTATCTTGGAGGTTTGAAAGTTCTGCATGGAAGTTCTTTCCGGAGTGGACGACATCGTCCGACCTTTGAAAAACCCGGTGATCACGATCGGCAATTTCGATGGCGTGCACCGCGGGCATCAGGCGCTATTCAACAGAGTGAAGGAATGGGCGAGGGAACTCGACGGTCAGTCCGTGGTGATCACCTTCAACCCTCACCCGCTGGAGGTGCTCTTTCCGTCCAAGAACATTCCCTTCATCACCTCGCATGACCGCAAGCTGGAACTCATCGAAGCCTGCGGGATCGACGCGGTAATTGTCCTACCGTTCAACGAGGAGTTTTCGCGCATTCCCGCCCGTGAGTTCGTGGCGGACATCCTGGTGGGCAGGATCGGTGTAAAGGCCATTGTGGTGGGCCACGATTACCGTTTCGGCCACAGCCGGGAGGGAGACATCGACTTCCTGATCGAACTGGGCCGTGAATACGGTTTCGAGGTCGAAACCGTTGCGGGCATACGCATCAACGATACGGTAGTCAGCAGCACCGTCATCCGCCAGCTGATACTCAAGGGCAAAATGGAGGAGGCGGGCAGGCTGCTGGGCAGGCTTTACGAAATAACCGGCACCGTGGTCACAGGCCGGCAGCGAGGGGCGCGCCTCCTGGGGTTTCCCACGGCCAATATCCGCATGTCCAGCCAGGCTTCTCCGCGCACGGGGGTCTATGTGGTCCAGGCCGAGGTGAACGGCAGGATTTACGGAGGCGCAGCCAACCTGGGATACAATCCCACTTTCGGAGATACCGACTTTTCCCTCGAGGTGCATCTCTTCGATTTCAACCAGGATATCTACGGCATGCCCATCACGGTGCGTTTTCTCGACCGTCTGCGCGACGAGATGCGCTTTGCCGGTCCGGAAGACCTCATGGAGCAGATTCGAAGAGACGTGGCCCGGGCGAAGGAAATCCTCGCCCAGCGATCTGCTCCCTCCGCATCCGGTTCCTGTTCCTGACCCGCCCGCCGCGGGTTTGTTCTCCAGTAAGCCCTGCAGTCGCCGTCAACCAACCATCCCGGGCTCCTCTTCCACCCCGGAAAGATTCTCCAGGGCGGGATCGGCCCGGGTTTCCATCATGGCTTCCACCACGTTCTGCATCTCCTCGATGAGCGGCTCCAGCGTCTGCGGGGACAGGGCCGATATGGCGACGCCTCCGAAGCGACTGACCTGGTGCCGCACGAATTCCGGGTCCATGCGGTCCACCTTGTTGAACACCAGGATAGTCGGCTTCAAGTGAAGGCCGAGTCTCTCGAGGATGGCTTCGACCGCTTCCATCTGTTCCTCGAACTGAGGATTCCCGATGTCCACCACGTGCAGGAGCAGGTCGGCGTCGTCCATTTCCTCGAGTGTGGCGGCGAACGCGTCGAGCAGGTCCTCGGGCAGGTCCCTGATGAATCCGACGGTATCGGTCACGATCACCTCGAAGTCCCGAGGAAAACGAAGCCTGCGGCTTGTCGGGTCGAGGGTGGCGAAGAGCTTGTTTTCGACGAAGACGGCGCTGCGGGTAAGGGTGTTCAGCAGTGTGGACTTGCCCGCATTGGTGTATCCCACAATGGAAACGACGGGCATGTCTCTGCGAATGCGCCTGGATCTGCGCTGACCGCGGCTTTTTCTGACCATCCGGAGTTCCTGGTCGAGCTGGGCGATGCGGTCCTTGGTTCGCCGGCGATTGATTTCGAGGGTCGTCTCCCCGGGACCCCTGGTACCGATTCCGCCCGTGAGGCGGGAAAGAGCGTCGTCTTTTACGCCCAGGCGCGGAAGAAGGTATTTGAGCTGAGCCATCTCCACCTGGATCTTTCCTTCCCGGCTTTGCGCTCTCTGGGCGAATATGTCGAGGATCAGCTGCGTCCGGTCGATGACGCGCAGTTCGGTGGTGTCCGTAATGGACTTCACCTGAGACGGGTTGAGTTCCTGATCGAAGATCAGCAGGTCCACTCCGCACTGCAGCGCACGCAGAACGATTTCGCTCAGTTTTCCTTTTCCGATGAGGTATTTCGGGTTCGGTTCCCTCTGCCGCTGGATGATGGTGTCCACCGCGGTGATTCCACCGGCCCTGGCCAGCTCCACCAGTTCTTCCATGGACCTCGTGGCCGCCTCCCTGTCCGCCCCCGTAACGCCGACGAGGATGGCCCGGTCCTGCTGTTTCTCGGATGGGACGGCGGACCGGTTCTTTTCGAGTTCATCTTCGAGGGATTTCACCAGTTCCTGAAAATCCAGGTCCGGATCATGGCACGGCAGGAGGGGAAGAATCTCCCAGCCGTGATCTCCATCGAGGGCAGGCAGAACATGAGCCACCTCGAGGTTCGTTGCTCCTCCATGCGGGTCCACGCGGACGGCGGCGACGCAGTCCAGGCGCAGGAAGACCAGGTCCATGAGATCGTCCTGCGAGAGAGCCTCGGACTGCAGGTGAGTGTGCACCAGGCGCAGCCCCCGCAGACGCCTCCGCCCTCCACGGCTCTTGGGAAGATCCGGTATGAACAGAGACCGGGGGCCTCCCACCAGTATCATCTCCACCGAACCGTCACGTCCGATGAGAAGGCCCAGCTGGCGTCCTGCTTCGAAGGATAAGCGTGCCAGATCGCGGGAAAGATCAGGGGAAATTACCTGACGGGGGGGAACCTTGCGCCTGTAGAGTCTCTCGATGCGCCGAAGAGCGCTGCTTTTCAGACCGGTGGTGTTGCCGTGAATCTTCCTGATGTTATGACCTCCCTGGTATCACAGCTTTCTTTCGTCGATGAGTCGAACCGCCTTCCCTTCGCTCTTGGGCAGACTGTTGGGTTCCACGAGTTCGACTTTCGGGGTGAGGAGAAGCTCGCTCTTGAGATCACGGGTAATCTTCTTCTGCAGGCGATGCAGCAGCCGCATGTCCTCGACAAAGATCCTGTCCGTCATCTCCACCTTGACGATCATTTCGTCCACGTTGTTTTCCCGGCGCAGCACGATCACGTAGTTGTTGCCCACCTCGGGGATGTTCATGAGTACGTGTTCCACCTGGATCGGGAAGATATTGACTCCCTTGATGATGAACATGTCGTCCGAACGTCCGCGGATTCTGTCGAGGCGCCGGTGAACCCTTCCACACGGGCAGGGGGTCGGCAGAATACGAGTCAGATCCTTGGTGCGATAACGCAGAATGGGCATGCCTTCGCGGGCAAGGGTAGAAAGGACGAGCTCCCCGTAGCTTCCTTCCGGAACCGGTTCGAGAGTATGCGGATCCAGCAGTTCCAGCAGATAGGCATCCTCCCAGATATGCATGCCCGACTGCTCCGGGCACTCGAAAGCGACGCCCGGACCGTTCATCTCGGACAATCCATAACTATTATACACCTTGATTCCGTAAAAGTCCTCCACCCTTCGGCGGACTTCTTCCGAATAGGGTTCGGCCCCGACAAAGGCGATGCGCAACTGGAGGTCCCTGCGGGGATCGATCCCCATTTCAGTCATGACATCCATGAGGAGCATCGCATAGCTCGGGATGATATGCAGGACATTCGTGGAAAAGTCCCGCATGATCTGTATCTGCCGCCTGCTGTTCCCCGCTCCCGAAGGAATGGTAAGCATCCCGAGGCGTTCGGCTCCGTAATGGAAGCCGAGTCCACCGGTGAAGAGACCGTAGCCCGTAAGATTCTGGAAGGTATCCCCCGGGCGGGCTCCCGCCATGTACATGCACCGAGCAAGGAGTTCGGCCCAGGTTTCGACGTCCCGCCGGGTATAGAAGATCGCGGTGGCCTGCCCGGTGGTTCCCGATGAAACGTGCAGGCGCACAAGCCGGTCTCTGGGCGCACAAAGGAATCCGTAGGGATATTGATCGCGCAGATCCTGCTTGGTGGTCACCGGCAGCCTGGCGACATCTCCGGGGCTGGAAATGACCGATGGCGATATGCCCGCTTCCTTGAATCTTTCTGCATAGAACACCGACGAAGAGGCTCGTTCGATGGTCTCCCTGAGACGTCTGACCTGCAGCGCTTCCAGCTGATCCCTGGAAAGGGCTTCCACGGGTTCATCCCAGTATACCTTCG
>JABUEY010000021.1 GCA_013314815.1 Syntrophobacteraceae bacterium | reverse complement strand
GAGGACGGGTCGACCATCCGGGCCGGAGTGGGAAGCATCTCCACGGCGGCGCTTTATGCTCTCGAGGACAAGATGAACCTGGGCGTCCATGCCGATATGCTCACAGACGCCTACCTCCACCTGGTAAAAAAGGGGGTCATCACCAACGCGCGTAAAACGCTTCATCCCGGCAAGATTGTCACCAGCTTCTGTTTCGGATCCCGGGAACTCTACGACTTTGTCGACAACAATCCGATGGTTGCATTTTATCCTATTGAATATACAAATAATTATCTTGTTATCTCTCAGAATGAAAAGATGGTGTCCATCAACTCGGGCCTCGAAGTGGACCTCACGGGGCAGGTCTGTTCCGATTCACTCGGCTACGAAATCTACAGTGGGGTGGGGGGAGCGATAGACTTTCTGCGCGGGGCGAGAGGATCGAGAAGAGGCAAGGCCATCATGGTTCTTCCCGCGACGACCCTGGACGGCGAGAAGTCGAGGATCGTCCCTGTTCTCACGGAGGGTGCCGGTGTGGTGACGACTCGAGGAGGCGTCCAGTACGTGGTCACCGAGTACGGGACTGCGCAGCTGCATGGCAAGAGCATCCGGGAGCGGGCACTGGCACTCATCGGCATTGCGCACCCGGATTTTCGCGAGGAACTCATGCAGGCCGCCTACGAACTGCGATACATCAAGCAGTACGTACCCGGCGTCGCCATCACCAAGGCGGTTTATCCGGCCGACTGGGAGCTCGCCCAGATATTTGACGGATATACAAGCATTTTCTTCAGAGCGGTCAAACCTACTGATGAAAGGCCTCTCAAGGAATTCTTCTACTCTCTGCCCAAAAACGAATCGTACATCCGATTTCTTTCCTCCATGAAGGTCTTCCCTCACTACGACGTGCAGCGCATGGTGAACATCGACTATCAGCGTGAAATGACCATCGTGGGGCTGGCGGGGGAAATGGGATCGGAACGGATCATCGCCATCGCCCGGTGTGTACTGGACGAGGAAGCCACAGGCGCGGAAGTCGACTTTGCCGTTCACCCCGATTACGGCAGGGAAGGCATAGCGACATTCCTGGTGCACCACTTGGTGGAGAAAACGAAGGAAAGGGGCGTGAGGAGGCTGAACGCGTATTTTTCCGAGGGAAACGAAAGGGTTTTCGGGGTCTTTCAGAAGCTCGGCTATGTTGTGGAAAGCACTTTTGTGGACGGCGTTTACGAGATCCGCATCAACCTCGATGTGCCCGCCCAGGTGTGCCTGATTTATTGAGGTTGATCCCGCAAACGAGTACCTCCGGTGGTTTTCGTGCATCCGGACCGTTTGAACCTGCCAGAGATCCCTTCATTCATCGAAGCCGTTAAAGATAAATTTCCTGTCGACCGTTACTTTGTCATGAGCACGGGAGTCTTTTTTTCTGGCAGGAAACAATAAAAGGCGGGACCGGTTCCATGGGAACGAACAACGTGGTCTTTCTTGAAGTCATTGAATGGTTCGACGATTCGGGCAGAGCCATGGTTCAAAGGATCCCGGGATCGGGGTCGGGTGAAATCAAGATCGGCGCGCAGCTCATTGTCAGAGAAAGCCAGGCGGCTGTTTTCTTTTACGGGGGCAGGGCTTATGACGCCTTCGGAGTCGGCAGGCACACACTGACGACGGCCAACATCCCTGTTTTGAACAAGATACTCAGTCTTCCCTGGGGGTTCACCAGCCCTCTGCGGGCGGAAGTCTATTTCGTGAACATGAAGGTATTTCCGAACCTCAAATGGGGCACCAGGGACCCCGTGGCCTTCAAGGACTCCCAACTGGGGCTCATTCGGCTGAGGGCGTTCGGCATGTTCAATGTCAGGGTTATCCAGCCCGTACTGTTCGTCAACAGCCTCGTGGGTACCCAGGGGATTTATACCACGGAAGAAATCGAGGAGTACCTGAACCGGGTGATCGTTTCCCGATTCAACGACCTCATGGGGGAGAAGCTCGATTCCGTGTTCGAACTCCCCGGAAGATACGACCTGCTGTCCGAAGGGCTGATGGCTGCACTTCAAAAGGATTTCAGCCACTTCGGCCTCTGTCTCTCCCATCTTTACATCAACTCGGTCACCCCGCCTCCCGAGGTTCAAAAGGCAATCGACGACAAGAGCCGGCTGGCTGTGTTCGACGATCTGAACAGGCTCATCAGGATGAAAACCGCCATGGCCTTCGAAAAGGCTTCCGAATCCCAGGGCGAATCGGGGACCGGACTCGGAATGGGGCTTGGAATGATTATGCCCGCCATGCTCCCGGGGCTGCTTGCGAACCAGGAATCCGCATCGAATGCCGTCTCCGGCTGTCCGGACTGCTCGAAAACCGTGCCTGCCGATGCGAGGTTCTGCCCTCATTGCGGCCACCAACTGCTCGTATTTCATCGGTGCACGCAGTGCAGCAAGAATCTTCCTCCCAGTGCGGCATATTGCCCTCGCTGCGGCCATCCGGCAGACCGGAAACGGGAACCGGCCGGCTGCCCGCACTGCGGTGCGGAAAACCTTTCGGACTCGATCTACTGTAACCGGTGCGGTGAGAAGATCCGTTAACCCATCATGGAAGATCCGGCATGAATGCCCCCAGTGCGGTGCCCCCGTCGTTCTCGACGAGACGGATCGCATCCTGGCGTGTTCGTATTGCCGCGTAAGGCTCTACCTGACCTGCCCCGGCCATCCCAGGTATTACCTCGCCCCCGGAGAATCCTGTTCTGAAGACATCCAGTATGTCCCCTACTGGAGGCTGAAAGGAATGGCCTTCTCACTTCGGACAAACCACATTTTCCACAAGATCATCGACTCGACCGCTGTTGCGCTGAATGTGCCGTCCCTTCCCAGTACTCTTGGAAGCAGGCCCCAGGTCTTTCCCCTCCGGTTTGCCGCCTCAGATTCCACGGGAAGTTTTCTTGAACCCGGGATCTCTTCCGACGGTGTTTCGATAGAAGGTGCAACGCCCATCCGCCATGGTTCCAGAGTCCACCGCCCGGGTTCCTCTGAATGGTTCATCGGGCAGACGATTTCCATGATCTACTTCCCGGTTGCTTCGCGCGGCGGTTTCCTGCACGACGCTCTGTTCGACCGGCCGCTGGCCGGTCCGGCCGACGCATTGTCGGGTTGCCTCCCTCCGCATCGAGGTTCCCGCTGGACAGTCGGGTTTGTTCCCACACTTTGCCCCAACTGCGGCTGGGATCTCGAGGGAGAGCCGGACAGCCTGGTTCTCACCTGCAGGAACTGTGGATCGGCATGGGAGTGCGCCGGAGAACAATTCAAGGAAGTGGACTTCCTGACCATGCCTCACACTGAAGATGAAGACATCTTCCTTCCCTTCTGGAAGATCCGGGCAAAACTGGACGGAATCAAGCCGGTATCCGGAGCGGTACCGTTCCGCCTTGCCGGAATACCGGGATTCGGATACAAAGCGCGGGAAGAAGACGTCTGCCGTTTTATTGTACCCGCCTTCAAAATCCAGCCCCGGCATTTCCTGCGCCTGGCAAGATCCATGACCTCTCGCGGCCTTCATCCCGTTCCCCACAGGGCACTGCCGCGTTCAGCCCTGTACCCGGTGACTCTTCCGCGCGCACAAGCCGTGGAAAGCCTTCGGGTTATTCTTGCGTCCATGGCCGTTCCCGCTCCACGAACCCTCGGCCTCCTCACCGAAATGGCCATCTCGCCCGTCCACACCCGCCTCCTGTACTGCCCTTTTATAGTCAGGGGCAGTGAGTGCATTCAGCCCGACATGCAAATCGGCATGAGCCGTCATGCCATGTACTGGGGTCGATTGATCTGATCTGATTTGTGGTATTATAATGTTGACTTGTGGAAATCCGCAGCGGGCGGAAGCGGCATTCTACGGCTCTGCGTCGAACATCCACAAGACCCGGAGACAGGATATTGGACATGACCCCGAGCCTCAAGAAAGATGTGGAGTCTCTAAAAGCCGATCTGTTCCGGCTCAGAGAGGAAGTGCATGAACTCAGGCGGCTGTTGACCGACCGGGAGCATCCCGTCGAAGCGATGCTCCGGCAGAGAGGTCTACCCGTCCACGCCCATGGAGACCGTTCTCATGTCCTTCTTCCCCAGGACATGAACAATGAACACGGAACCCGCCTCTACAGACTCATGCAGAGATATTCCTTCCGCCTCTTCCTCAGGGATCTCATCCAGTTTCAGGAAGGCGATGATCATGCCAGGCTGGCCCGCTACTGCTCACTGAAGACAGTTCGTTCCTACCTCAAGTCCCTGGCGGACATGGGAATCGTGGAGACACGTGAAGACAGGAGCTATCGATTGCTTCTTCGGCACATTTCCAGCTTCGGGCCTACACTGGAGTGGTACGTATGCGAAATATTCCAGCGTGAATTCATGTCGCCGGCACTCTTCGGAGTGCGCCTTCAGAAGACCCTTCACGGGGGAGACTATGATGTGATTGCCCTGCTCGGAGGGCACCTCGTTTACCTGGAGGTCAAATCCTCACCGCCCAGGGGAGTCGAGCTGCCAGCCGTCTCCGCTTTCCTGAACCGGTTGACGGATCTCCAGCCCCATATCGCAGCATTCCTGGTCGACACGGAACTAAGAATGCGGGACAAGATCGTTCCTCTGTTCGAGGAGGCTTTCGAGCAGAGGGAATCCAGGGAGGAGGAGCATGTGGAACGGCTGGTGGATGAAATCTTTCATATCCGGCATCGTATCTACTTGATCAACAGCAGGAAGGGAATATATAGCAATTTGCGTAGATGTTTCCGGGACTTTTTCCTGTGGGAGAAGAAAGGCGGGACGATGCCCGCCCGCAAACCGGGCCCCGGTCGGTCGAAGTTCTGACCGGCTTCCCATGAAGGCACCGAGACGATCGATTTCATCATGCAACAAACCGCAGCCGCAGTCTCCAGTCCGTCGCGCAAAGAGGATCATCCCGCGGGGGCACTGATCGGGGCATGAAAGACGCGAAAGGAACAACCACATGGGTCAACAGATCACTCGCCGTGGTATGATGAAAACCTGCCTCACGGCCGTTGCCGCTGGTGCGGTGGGCCCAGTCTCGACGACTGCACAGGCAGCCGCCACTGCCCCTGCCGCCAATGATTACGACGCCATCATTTTAGGCGCTGGCACGGCCGGTCTGGTGGCCGCTGTCGAAGCTTACGACCAAGGCATTAAGCCCGTCGTTCTCGAAAAGATGGATTTGCCTGCTGGTAACTCCATATACGCTATGGGTGGTGTAGCCGCTTGTGGCACGCGCATTCAAAAGCAAGAAGGCGTCGCCGAGAGCAAGGATGACCTCTTTGCCGACATGATGAAGGTTTCTACTGACAAGGCCGACCCGGCTTTGACTCGCACCTACGTCGAACATATCGGCCAAGACGTCGACTGGTTGCAGGACACCATCGGCGTGAAGTTCCGCACGTTGAGCCGGTTGCCCTATCCGCTCTTGAGCCGTCTGCATTGGGTCGAAGGCGGTTCGATCACGGGTGGTGGCATGTTGATTCGTCTATTGCTGGCGGCCTGCAAGAAGCGCAACATCCCCATTCTCTACCACACCAAGGCCGTTGAACTCATTACTAACAAGAGGCTGGCGGTGACCGGGGTGCGCGCTTTGACCGAAGACGGTTTGGCGGACTTCAAGGCTCGCGGCGGTGTGGTGATCACCACGGGTGGCTTCTCTGCTAACAGAGAAATGCTCTGCGGCTACCTGGGTGGAGTCATGTCGCGTTTACCTTTGCGTGGCTCTTCGTATGTTACGGGAGAAAACATCACCCTCACCAAGCCTCTTTTTGCAAAATTGGTTCACATGGACCAATTCCACTGTGGTCCGATCGTCTCGGCGACGCACCTGAACCCTGAAGAGGCGTTGAACAGCGGTTATGGCATCATTGTGGATTTGCGCGGCAGGCGCATCATCGACGAAGTCAATACCTATGTGGCCAAAGCGCGTGCCTTGCCGCATTTGACTCCGGAAAACAAGGCCTACCAATTGGTCGACAGCAACTGGCCTGCCGTCAAGAAGATGGCTGACAAGTGTACGGACATGAATTCACCGTTCTTCCAGGACGACACCGTTGAAGGCTTGGCCAGGAAGGCGGGGTTGCCCGTGGAAGCCGTTGTAACCACCGTCAATAGTTACAATGAGGCGTTGAGGAACAACAAGCTGGAGGACTTGAATCCCCCGTGCACCTTCAAGGATCCTCACGCAATGGACAAGGGGCCGTTCTATGCCTTTCCGTTTGAGAGTGGCATGACTGCCACCTTCGGTGGCCCGAAGATCAACATTAAAGCTCAAGTGGTCAATCTGGAAGACGAGCCCATTAAGGGCCTTTACGCTGCGGGCAACGCCGCGGGTGGTTTGTTCTTCGGCGACTACCTCGGCGGCACCCAATTGGGCGGCGCTACTGTCTTTGGCCGGATTGCGGCTTGCCACATTGCTCAAGCCTGCAAGAAGGGCAAGAAGGCCTGAAGAACCCGAGGAGGAATGATGACGAAAAAGACCCTCTTGGCGATTGTTTTGTTGTTTTCGGGCCTTGCACTTGCCACGAGCGTTGTAGCTGCCGACAACCTCGCCGATCGTCACGCTCAAGACGGTTTGGAGTGCACCCATTGCCACGTTGAAAAGGTGCGCTCCAAGGCTCCGAAAATGGACACATGCCTGAAGTGCCACGGTGGTTCTTATGAACAGCTCGGCAGGGCTTCTGCTGAGAAAAAGCCCAATCCCCACTATACGCACGTGGGCGACAAGGAATGCACAGTGTGCCACAAGGGCCACAAAGAGCCTGAGTTCTTCTGCAACGATTGCCACAAGTTCAGAGTGCAAATGCCCTTAGCGAAAGGGACGACTCAGGGTGGTCAGCCACTTCTCACGGGTGCCAACCCGTAACGGTCCATTGGAAGATTCGTCGCATAGCAGAAAATGGGATCTTTCATTGAACTCGCCCTTCTCTCTACCTGCCGCCGTGATAAACGGCTCTCTGATGCTCGCTTCGTGTTCCCGGCACGATTTCTCCATTCCAGCCTGGTTGGCGCCGGCCCCGATTGTATGGGCCATCACCGGAAGGAGTCCTCTGTAAGCCTTCCTGCCGGGACTCACGGCCGGTATGGTATTCTTCCCGGGGCTTTTTCGCAGGATTCTGAGGGCGGTCGCCTGCCGTCCCATCGATCATGCCATGCCGGCCGTGTACCCGGGGGCCTGCATTGGATTCCTCGGCTGGGTTTCTGCCTTCATTCCCCAATAGAGACGCCTCCAGCCGGCTCCTGTTGTCCCCGTTGTCCGTCATGAAGAACCTCGAGGTCTACCTGTTGCGTGGAATCGAACTGAAAATGCTCAAAATAATGGAATGAAACCATATGCCACTTCAGGCAATATGTTATATAGTAACAACATACTCGTCACGGCTTGGGAAGGACAACCCACCACCGCCGTTCATGAGAGAGACGCCGATCTTTTTTACGGCTGGTTAAGGGAGTACGGAGCAGGACGATCATCGGCTGCTCGGAGAGCTGACGAGGTCTGAATGACCGGGGCCGAGCAGGTGTGGGAGAAACACGGAGAAAGGGCGGCAAGTGGGAAAAGGTCGCCACCGTCAGAGAGAGTGGAGTATCGGTCAGGGAGCTGTATTTTGACATGAAGCATCCTGAAAAACCGCTTGATCTCAAGGAACGGCCGGCCCTGGATTAATTTAATGTACGAGGAATTTCCTATGGTTAAGAAAAGGACCAGGCTCATCGTTTTGCTTTCTGTTCTCGCGGTGTTGTTTTTCGGGTACTCCGGCCTGAGAGCCAAGAGCAACGTCGAAAATCCGGATATTTACCAGTACCTGAAGTTGTTTAGCGACGTCTTGAATATCGTTCAGGAAAACTACGTGGAACCGGTGGACCACAAGAAGATGATGTACGGAGCCATCAGCGGAATGCTTCGCGAACTCGACCCCCATTCTTCCTTTCTGAAGCCCGAGGATTACAAGGAACTCCAGATCGAGACCCGGGGCAAATTCGGCGGCCTGGGCATCGAAATCACGATTCGCGACAATATCCTGACAGTGGTCGCCCCCCTCGAGGATACTCCGGCCGACAAGGCGGGCTTATTGGCCAACGACCAGATCATTAAAATCGACGATCAGACGACACAGGACATGTCCCTTATGGACGCCGTCCAGAAGATGCGCGGTCCCAAAGGTACGAAGGTCAAGCTCACCATCATACGCAAAGGAGAACGAAAGCCGCTGGAATTCGAACTGGTGCGGGATATTATTTCCATTCAGAGCGTGAAGTATCGTACGTTGGAGCCCGGGTTCGGCTACGTGCGCATCAGCAGCTTTCAGAGCAGCACTGCGGGGGACCTCCGCAAGGCCCTCGATCACCTCGAAACTGAAAACAAGCCGATGCAGGGCCTGATACTCGACCTGCGCAATGACCCGGGAGGTCTGCTGGAACAGGCGGTCGAGGTGAGTGACGAGTTCCTGGACGAAGGTCTCATCGTGTACACCGGAGGAAGACTCGAAAGCCAGAAGATGCGCTTCGAGGCACGCAGAAACAACAAGCCTCGAAGCTATCCCATCGTTGCCCTGGTCAATTCGGGCAGTGCCAGCGCATCCGAGATCGTGGCGGGGGCGCTGCAGGATCACAAGAGGGCGATCATTCTTGGTGAACCCACCTTCGGCAAGGGCTCCGTGCAGACAGTGATACCGCTCAGCGACGGTTCCGCACTGCGCCTTACCACATCGCTTTATTACACTCCCTCCGGCCGATCCATCCAGGCCAAGGGCATAGAACCCGATATCCTGGTGAAACGCGAAACCCCGGCGAAGCCTGAAGATCAGCCGGTGGAGGAAGTCAAACGCATGAGGGAGAAGGATCTTCCGCGGCACATGGAGAATCATAAGCCCGAATCGGGCGCATCCAAGCAGGATCGGGGCCAGGAAGAGGCCCGTATGCTCGAACAGGACAATCAACTCAGGCGTGCACTGGAGCTGCTGAAGAGCTACAAGATCATGGCTCAGATGCAGTTCAACTGATTCTTGAAAGCTTACGGCAGATATGGCTCCAGAGGTAACCCCGGGGCGGAAACGCTCTTCGAGGCGCGGATCCGGCGCATCAGGCCAGGCAACGAGGCTTCCGTCGAGAAGATCCGGTAACGCTTCACGAAGCTCCACCAGGAAAAAGAAAGAGGGCGGGTTCCTCGGGGGGGTCTCCAGGAGCCTCTTTCTGCCGATGCTGGCGGCGTGGCTGCTTGCGCTTACCGTGCTGGGGGGGCTGCTTTACTGGAGTGGTTCCACAGGGAGTGAAAAGGCCGCAGTCGGGAAAGAGGCGCCATCCGCCGTCGAGGTGCCTCGGAGCAATGCGGTTCCGCCCGTTGCCGCTCCACCTGAATCGCGTGGCACACCTCCAGCGTCCACCAGACCTTCCGCCAAAGAAACAGCCCCTGACCGAAGAGACCCTTCCCCACCTGCAGCCGCACCTGCCCCGCCGCCCTTGAACCACAGGCCGGAAGACCGGGTGCCGGCCGCTCCGGGCAGGCCTCTCATCGAACCGCCTCCCAAGATTGTTTCGAGGGACATCCCCTCCGACGCGGACAATGCAGGACCGCAGCCCCCCCAGGAAAAGACGCTGCTTGCCCTCAACAAGCCCTCGAATTCCGTCGCAACAAAGCCGGACAAGCCTCCCACGCCTCCTGCCAGAGTGCCTCCCGTGGGCAGGGTTGCGATTATCATCGACGATTTCGGACAAAGCGTGGAGATGGCACGGAAATTCCTGGAAATCCCCCTCTCCATCACCTTTTCCGTGCTTCCGAACGAACCGCACAGCAGGGAAATAGCGCAGATGGCCCATGCGGCCCGGCGCGAAGTTCTGCTCCATCTGCCCATGGAACCTCATGGATACCCGAAAATCAACCCCGGGACAGGAGCTTTGCTCGTTTCCATGTCCAGGGATAAAATCAGGAAAACCCTTCATTCGGCTCTTGACGTCAGCCCGTATTTTTCGGGAGTAAACAATCACATGGGTTCTCGTTTCACCCAGGAATCATCCTCCATGACCATTCTTCTTGCCGAACTTCACGAAAGAAAGCTTTTCTTCGTGGACAGCCGGACAACCCACAAGAGCACCGGGTATACTCTGGCGCGGAAGCTGAAAGTCCCCGCCGCGCAAAGAGATATCTTCCTGGATCACACCCAGACCGAGGAGTTTGTCCGGTCCCAGCTCAATCAACTCATCAGGAGGGCGAAGATCCATGGCAGCGCCATAGCCATCGGCCACCCGTATGAATGCACACTCAAAGTCCTGTCCCGCAGCGCTGACCGTTTTCACCGTGAAGGAATCGAAGTGGTGCCTTCAGGGGAACTCGTCGATCTGCCCGGCAGATGAGGCACCTCTCGACCGGGCAACGTCACCCCTGATCCGCTTTTTTTGGCCTTGACGTTTTCGAGGGGAAGCGTTATTGAGATCAACGCGCCGGCGCGGGTTCGCCCCTTGTAAGTGTCAGCGACTTCTAAGAAAGTTATGGCTACACCAGACGGAGAACAACAGCATATGCACCGATCCTTGATCAGAATGTTTGTCATCGCAACCCTGTGCATGGGGCTCGGCTCCGCTCCAGACCCGGCTTGTGCGGCAAGAAGTTCGCCGGCGGATTCGGCGTCCTCGTCCGGCACAAACGGAAATCCATCCATCCAGATTTCGGAAACGGTTTTCGATTTCGGTGAAGTGGTCGAGGGAGCAATGGTCGAACATGAATTCGCGGTAAAGAACACTGGAAAAGGGACGCTGGAAATCGACCAGGTGCGCCCTGGTTGAGGCTGCACGGTTGCCCATTTCGATCGGGCAATCCCTCCCGGTGGCGAGGGAAAAATCAAGCTGAAAATCGACCTGAAAGGATTTCAGGGAAGCGTCAAGAAAAGCGCCAGCGTGTTCAACAATGACCCGCAGAAACCTCGACTGGTCATCACCATGCAGGGGACGGTCAGATCGTTGATTGACGTGCGCCCGTCGAGCGGCATCACCTTTCGAGGTACCATCGAACAGGTCGGTGAAAGCACAGTCGATATGGTAAGCACGTCGCAGGCCTTCAAGATTCAGAAAGTCGAAAGCAACCTGGAAGACAAGATCGCCTACAGCCTGGAAACGGTTCAGGACGGCAGGCATTATCGCCTGAAGATCTCGAACCGTGTAAGACAGGGCAGCTACAGCGGCTTTGTCAAGTGCCTCACCGACGTTCCTCAAAAACCGGAAATCGTCGTGAGAGTGAGTGGGTTCATTGAAGGGGATATTGCCGTCAAGCCTCAGACCGTTCTGGTGGGAAAACTCGCCCCACAGCAGCCCGAACGCCAGGGCAAGGTGATGGTGGTGAGCAACCGGGGCAAGCCGTTCAAGATCACCAGGCTCACCTACGACGAGCACCTGGTCGACATCGTCCAGCAGCCTCTGCCCAAGGAACCCGGCTACAGTCTGGACGTCATCCCCAAGATTGAGAACATCCCGGCGGGCGCCCGGCAGCAGATGACTCTGGTCATCGAGACCGACACCAACCCTCAGGATGCCCAGGAAGTCCAGATTCACATCTTTAATTCAGTCGAAAAAACGAAAACTCAGCAGGAAACACGGGGGAAGTAACCGGTCACCCCGGTTGCTTCCCGGCCCCGGGCTCATACAGACAAAGCGGCTCCGGGGCCAGGTAGTCCCCCGTGCTTTCGTAGGCACGCGCACGGCAGCCTCCACACACACGAATATATTCGCACCGGCCGCATTTGCCCCTGTATTTCTCAAAATCCCTCAATTCGTTGAATATAGATGATTTCTCCCAGATTTCCCTGAAGGATCGCTCCCTCACATTGCCGCAGTTCAGTTCCAGGTATCCACAGGGCTGGACCTGCCCGACGTGGGATATGAAGGCGAAGCCCGTGCCTCCCAGGCAGCCTCTGGTCATGGCATCGAGTCCGAAGGTATGAAAATCGACCTTCCTGCCCTCCTCTCTGGCGCGCTGCCGAAGTATGCGATAGTAATGCGGAGCACAGGTCGCTTTGAGTTGAAGCGGGACCTTTTCCTTCTGTTCATAGAACCAGTGCAGGACCTTTTCGTAATCCCCCGCGCTGATTCCCTGTTGATCGAGATCCTTACCCCGCCCCATGGGCACCAGCAGAAAGATGTGATGGGCAGCTGCTCCCAGGGATACCACCAGTTCATGGATTGCGGGGAAATCGTCCAGGTTCTGCTTCGTGATGGTGGTATTGATCTGGAACTCGAGCCCTGCTTCTTTCGCATGAGCAACACCTCTCAGTGCCCCGTCGAATGCCCCCTGGACCATGCGAAAGGCGTCATGGGACGCGGCATCGGACCCGTCGATGCTGATGCTGATGCGCTGTATTCCGGCATCCATCATCCTTCTTGCCTTCTCGGCCGTCAGCAGGGTCCCGTTGACTGCCATGGTCATCCGAAATCCTTTGCTGTTCCCGTATGCGGCAATGTCGAAGATGTCCGGCCTCAGCAGAGGTTCTCCCCCCGTCAGAATGACAATGGGCTTCGCAAAGGTTTCGATGTCATCGAGCAGGTGGAAGCATTCGTCCGTTGTGAGCTCATTTTCATAAGGACGATCCTGGGCCGCCGCACGGCAATGCACGCATGCCAGGTTGCATGTGCGGGTCACTTCCCACGCCACCAGCCGAAGGTTTGCTTCGCGATGCCGGGAAGGTTCCGGGCCGGGAGCATGAACGGGATGTCTGGTCGAGGCTGAATGAGGGTTCATAAGATCCTTCTGTTATCTGTTCCTGAGACGCCGCGGACATCTTCGGCCGAACCATCAGGATTGGAGCACATCAGCCGCTTCTTTGGCGAAATAGGTCAGAATCATGTCCGCGCCTGCGCGCCTGATGCCTGTGAGTATTTCCATCATGACGCGTTTTTCGTCGAGCCAACCCTGAGCGGCGGCGGCCTTGACCATGGAATACTCGCCGCTCACATTGTACGCGGCCACCGGGCGATCGAACTGGTCTTTCACCCGCCGAATCACGTCCAGGTAGGCCAGGGCGGGCTTCACCATAACGATATCTGCACCTTCTCCAATGTCCAGGGCAACCTCGCGCAGGGCTTCGTCGGAATTGGCCGAATCCATCTGGTACGAGCGGCGGTCGCCGAATTGAGGCGCAGAATCCGCGGCGTCGCGGAAAGGTCCGTAGAAAGCGGAACAGTACTTGGCGGAATAGGCCATGATGCCTGCCTGGTCGAAGCCGCTTCCGTCGAGTGCCCGTCGGATCGCTCCCACCCGGCCGTCCATCATGTCCGATGGAGCCACCACGTCCGCTCCGGCTCGTGCGTGGGACACCGCAACCCTGGCCAGTATTTCCAGCGTGGAGTCGTTGTCCACTTCCTGCCCGTGCAGGAGGCCGCAGTGCCCGTGGCTCGTGTATTCACACAGGCACACGTCCGTGATGACCACGAGCTCCGGGTATCGGTCTTTTGCAGCTCGAACCGCTTCCTGCACGGCGCCGCTTTGAGAATACGCCTCGCTGCCCCGTTCGTCCTTTTCCGAAGGCAGGCCGAAAAGCAGTATGGCAGGGATATTCAGCTGAACCACGCCTTTCAACTCATCAAGGAACCGGTCCACGGAGTACTGGAATACTCCGGGCATCGATTTCACGGGATTCTTCAGATTCTTGCCGGGAAGTACGAACAGAGGATAGACCAGCTGGTCCACCGAAAGGACGGTCTCCCTCACCATGCGGCGCAGATTCTCCGTCCGCCTGAACCGCCTGGGCCGATACTCAGGAAAGTCCATGAACGTTCACTCCTGTCTGTCTGGTTGAAGTGCGATCTCCGGTGCAGGGCGAACGCCGGCGCAAGCCCGGGTAAATGAAACGGCCCTCCGGAGGTGCTGTCGCAGAGGTGGGATATTTCATGAGTGGGAACACCCGGCCGCTTTCGGGCATGGAGTCGATCTCCCAGCTCTCAGGCGATTTCATCATCCGTGAGGTAGCACGCCGGATCCGGGCTCCAGAGATCGCCCGTGGCGGCTTCCGCGCGCACCCGGAAGTTGCCTCCGCAGATATCCAGCCAGCGGCAGGAGGTGCAGCGGCCCTTTACGTAAAGCTTTTTGTCCTTGAGCTGTTTCATGAGCGGGTTGGACAGGTCGGTCCAGATTTCACTGAAGGGTCTTTGTCTCACGTTTCCGAAGGAATAGTGCCTCCAGAACTGGTCGGCATGGACCTGGCCATCCCAGCTGATACATCCGATGCCGCGCCCCGAATTGTTCCCCTCGTTCATCTTCAGAAGATCGAGGACATCGCCGGCCCTGGGGGATCCTTCCCGCAGCATCCTCAGGTAGACATAAGGACCGTCGGCATGGTTGTCCACGGTGAGAACCTCCTTGGATTTCCCCCGCCGGTGGAGGTCGTCGGTGCGGTCGATGATATAATCCACAGCACGGCGGGTTTCCTCGTGGGAAAGGTCTTCGTTCATGAGTTTGCTGCCCCTCCCCGCATATACCAGGTGATAGAAGCAGACCCGGGGGATGTTCATTTCTTCGAGCAGATCGAAGACGGCGGGAATTTCTGCTGCGTTCATACGATTCATGGTGAAGCGGAGCCCCACCTTGATGCCCGCTTCCCGGCAGGCCGAAATGCCCTCGATCGCCTTTGCGAAGGCACCCTTTACTCCGCGAAAGCGGTCATTGACTTCGTTGAGGCCGTCCAGGCTGATGCCCACGTAGGACAGGCCGACCTTTCTGAGTTCCTCGGCCACAGATGCAGTGATCAGCGTTCCGTTGGTCGAGATGACAGCCCTCATGCCTCGATCCACTGCATAGGCCGCAAGATCGATCAGGTCGGCGCGCATAAGCGGTTCGCCGCCCGAGAAAAGCACCACCGGACAGCCGAAGCGGGCCAGGTCATCGAGCAGCGCCTTCCCCTCCCGGCTGGAAAGCTCGTCCGGAAATATCTCGTCCTTTGCGTGAGCGTAACAATGAACGCACTTCAGATTGCACCGGCGAGTGACATTCCACACGACCACGGGCTTCTTGTCCCGGGAAAACTGGAGCAGATGAGAGGGGAGCAGGCCGCTGTGTCTTCCGTAGCGCAGAGCGTCGGAAGGTTCAACGGTACCGCAATACAGCTTGGATATGCCGATCATGTTTTCCTTTCTATCGTTCCTTCTGCATTTCCGAAGGGCCGATCGGATACTGGCGATAGTTCTCCCGGATCAGTTCATCCAGGTACGTAACATGCTCCACAACGGCCTTCCTGGGAAGAATGAAGCGAGTCTGCCCGCTGCGGTCCGAAATGAGCTTGAATCCGTAGTCGTAGTCGCTCGATATCTTGCTGCATATGGCAGAAGCGGAAGTGTCTTCCTCCAACGCCTCCCTGATGATCTCGTTTATGGCTTCCTCGTCGAAATTGATCTTGTACCCGTGCTTTTCATAGAAGTCCGTCTCGAACACACGAACCTGATTATAGAGCAAAATGACCTCATCAAAAATACCCTCCAGGGGGAAATCCGTCTTCATGTGGTGTTCAATGATGAGTTCAATCCGATCGGGGCTGAACACCGCGGGGTAGTTCTCGACGTATTCCCTCCTCCGGGCCATCACCTCCTCCCGGATCCTCTCCTTTTCCTCTCCGATGATCTCTTCGTACGCCTCGATCATCTCCGGGTCGTTCGGGTGCTCGATCAACCGTCGCAGTTCCCCCTGTGGATCACGAACCACATCGCCGGTAATCACCGCATAACGAACCGCGGAACTCGGCAGGGTCATTTCATAGGAAAGGAGCACCTTTTCGATAACACTCACCAGGCCCCTGGCGCCCGTCTTTTCACTGTAGGCCCGTTCCGCCACGAGGTGCAAAGCGTCGTCCCTGAACTTGATATCGATTCCGTAGCTCCTGAAGTCTTCCTTCTTCCCCTGGATGATGGGATTTCTTGCATTCTTGAGTATCTGGTAGAGATCTTCCACCTCGAGAGGATCCAGGACAGCAACGACAGGGAGACGCCCGATGAATTCGCTCTCGAATCCGTATTCAATAAGGTCCTCCGCCTTGATATGCTTAAGAAACCTGAAATCGTCCTCCCTGCTCCGCACCTCCGCGCCGAAACCGAGGCCCTGCTTCTGCATCCGCCTCTTGACTATCGGAGCCAGCCCATTGAACGCACCGCTCATGATGAACAGGATATTCCTGGTGTTTACGGTACGCTTTTCACGCTTCCCCGTCTTCCGGTACTGTTCGATGGCCTGGATCTGGGAAACGGGATCGTGGGGCACCTTGAGATCCACCTCCGTTTCCTCCATCGGTTTCAGAAGAGCCCTCTGAACACCCGTTCTCGAGACGTCCGGACCGATAAAATGATGGGACGAAGCGATCTTGTCCACCTCGTCGACATAAATGATTCCATGCTCCGCAAGTTCAATGTCGTCATTGGCCTCGGCCACCAGTTCCCTGACCAGATCTTCCACGTCCCCGCCCACGTACCCGGTCTCGCTGAACTTGGTCGCGTCCCCCTTCACGAAAGGCACTCCAAGCTTGTTGGCGATCAGCTTGACAAGATACGTCTTTCCGACTCCCGTGGGGCCTATCAGCAGAATGTTGTTCTTCACCCGCCCGACCGCTTCTTCATCCCCGTAGCGAGCCCGCCTGCGAAGGAATTTCGCCCGGTTGTAGTGCGTGCAGATCTTGGTGGCAAGGACGGCCTTCGCCTCGTCCTGCCTCACGACATACTGGTCGAGATATCGGAGAAGCTCCTCAGGCTTCATATCGAACCTGATCCTGTCCAGGCCGTCAGGCTTCTTCTGCGCATCCTGGGAATCTTTGTGTTGACGCGTCGTCATCGGGGAAATCACCTTGATCCTTTGGCCGTATTTCCTGGAAAGATACTCGCTGAGTTCCTTCTCCAGCTGTTCCTGGTCGGGAAACGCAGGGATATCGTCAGCCATTGCATTATCCTACCTAAGTATCCCAGTTGAAAGCAAATGGTTGGCCCGAACATAACTAAAAATACTATAAACGTTTTGTCCAAACGTTTCAACCAGTCCCGCCCGCTCCAGCCGGCCTCGATCATGCCCTGCCGGACGGCGCAAACTCGCGCACCTCTTCCCTTCCGGCAAAACTCCGCCAGGGATTCCCGCCCCTCAGCGGACACCGGGCACGCATGAATCCGGGTTTCATCGAAAGACTTTTCAAACAAAGTCCGAACACTGCATCGAACTGTCCAGACATCCCACCCGGGAAGTCTTCCTGCCCCGCATTCGGGCAGACTGCGACAACATCCTGAGCCGGCATCTTCCTTTTGTCGGGGTGATACCCAATGACGCTGTGATGCCATCGATCTCTTGCATCCAAGGCACCGGAGGTACTCTGTTGATGAGAAAACGTCGGAACTGTTTGGCCCGTTTTTTAAGAGATCAGCTGATTCAAAGTCTATTGTGCGGTTTTACATTTGGTTGTGAGCCCACGGATCATGGAAGTTTGTTGGATCGACTTGAATTTCGAGATCCGAGAGTCTTTAAATCGCTTCGACAGTGAAAAAGCGGGGGAGGGGATGGAATGATTTTCAGCCGGAACACCCGACAAGGCGCGTTCCGGCCGTGGATACTCTAGCCACCGGCAAAAGGCTGAGGGCTCTTTGCGTCGTCAATACAGTTCTTCAGTTCCTCATCGGAGGCCTTCTTCGGATCCTTGAGCGCCTCGACAGGACAGATGAACTCATTTCCCGCCTTGTCCTTCACCCACACGAAGGGAGTCCGTCCTTTTGGTTCATTCACATCACTCATGGTACCCTCCATCCTGTTGACTTGTGGTTTCTAGATTGGAAGTTACGGAGACTGACTTTATGGATCCTATTTAAGAACCACAGTTCAGAGAATCAAGATCGACCCACTTTAATTTTTATACCGGAATCAGCCTTGCCTGGGAGAAATCCGGATCCACCGGAAAACCCTCGATCTCCAAGACATACCAGGGCCTTACTGAGCAACACACGAGGCTCCGGCCCTGGTGCCCGAGCAGATCCCACGAGTGAAGCCTCTTCTTTTGTCCGTTACACCGGCAAGTGATGCCATCCGCGCGGAGGGGCGACCGGACGTCGACGCAAGCGGTTGTGATCCCGCGAAGATCCTTTCGTGGGCACGGCCGATCTTTCGTGCTGGCATCGGGTAGCGGAGTCAAAGCCATCGTTGCGGTTCGTCACAGGCTGTACGCGAGGCAGCCTGGCGCGCGACATTTCAACGCACCCGCAGCCACTTGCCAGCTTTCGAAAAAAGAAGGTGATGGATCGGCCGATGTTATAAATCA
Source organism: Syntrophobacteraceae bacterium (assembly GCA_013314815.1). GTDB lineage: Bacteria > Desulfobacterota > Syntrophobacteria > Syntrophobacterales > Syntrophobacteraceae > JABUEY01. The sequence continues at coordinate 22,280 of JABUEY010000021.1, read as the reverse complement.
CATGAAAACGAGATTTAAAGATTGAATCCGACATCTCTTCGGCTAGAATGAAACTGGTGGAAGGGGGCCGGAAGGGAGCGCCGCAGTGCGGCAGGAAGCCTCCGACCCGGTTATGGAAAGGCAGGCATCAGGACAATGCCTTTCATTTTACTCGTGCGGGCGTCTTTCAACCTGCATCAACTCAGTACCCGGGGAGGTAGCTCATGAGAGAAACACACGATGACGTCATCAGGGAGAAGAAACTGCCGAGGGTAGGCGACACGGTCCGGAGCCGAAAGGACGGGTCGTTATGGAGAGTGATCGAGAAGCGGGAGATCTGGCAGCATATGCCCGAAGACCGTCTTGTTCCGGCCATTTACCTCGCCTACTGGAAGATCCGGCCGGACGTTCTGCAGGGAATAGGAGAAATGGTGGGCTATGCCCATACCCTGCATGACAACACGTTCGAAAGCAACTGGGAATTCGTGGAATAGGAAAGGAAAGCGGAAGCCTGAAAGGCAGGGTTGCTCAACATCCCCTTCGTGCCTGGCAAAGACTCCTGCAGAACGGCCTTTTCCCTAGCCTCCCATTCCGCACAGCCACACGGTAATTCGCGAAGGCCAGAACATCATTCAGAGCACATGGGTTTTACTGACCACTCGAAACTTACCGGTCCCTTGATACCTTGCAGCATTCACTGCTCCGATTGAAACCGGCATACTTATTCCACACAACTCTTTTGCAATTTGACAAGCTCTCCCCGGGCACCATGCCTTTCAGCCATGATTGAACCGCCTTTACGCCCTTGTTTGCTTCCGTAAGGGCAGGACGTATTCGGTCGAAATCCCGAGGACTTCTGTAAGAAGCCCTGAAACAATGGATCTTTGTCAAGAATGAAGTACGCCCGGTCTTTCAACGCACCCGGTGCAGACATTCCCTTCGTCTCAACCGCCTGATTCCTTTCAAATCTGAACCGCGCGGGAATCGACTATCTAACGTTCGGCCCAATCGTGTTCGTCATCCTACGGACTGCAAGTTCGCCTCCGCTTGCTCCCCACCCCGCCTCGCGACGACGCAGTTACCTTCATCTATCGGGATTGGGCACCTCCCGCGAGAGGACTTGCACCTCTCAGATCGCACCTGCTCCCAGGCGCACTCATTTTCGCCTTCGCAGGAATGACGTTGTGAGATTGACGGGAATGGCCTTGTGATGCCGCATGACGTTGTTGCGGGTGTATTCGCCTTTGTGCGATAAGCGTTCGAACAGGCGTTTGTCGGAAGAACGTTGTTTATGAAATAAACAGTACGCTATTTGCCTTGAATTATCAGTATCAAAACTGTAATATCCGTCACATGAAATGGATATTTTTCTCCTATTCCCTGCCTGCGAAACCATCCAGGCCCAGAGTCTACATCTGGCGGCGGCTGAAGAAGCTTGGAGCCGTGAACTACCAATCCCTCTGGGTGCTTCCCTACTCGCCCGAGCGTGTAAACGAACTGAAGAGACTCATGAAGGATATCGAGGAATTCAAGGGGGAAAGCTTATTGCTGGACGGGAAGGCTCTGGATCGCACTCAGGAAGAGCAGATCACCGGCGCTTTCCTGCAGTCGCGCAACGAGGACTACCAGGAACTCATCAAGAAGTGCGACGATTTTCTCAAGGAAATTGAGAACGAAATCCGTAACGAAAACCTCATCTTCGCGGAGGTGGAAGAGAACGAAGACGAACTCGAGAAACTGAAGCAGTGGCAGAAAAAGATTGAAAAGAGGGATTTTCTGGGCGCTCCGCTTCGAAAGACCGCCATGGAAAAGATCAAGCAATGTGAAAAGGTGTTCGAGGATTTCGCCTCGAGGGTCTACGAGTTTCAGAAGTCCCGCTGATTTTCATGGCGCATGACAGCCTGGATTCGGTCGGGTATCCGGGAACCCGACGGCACTTCATCTCATCAAGCAGTTGTTCCGGGAGGCGAACTCATGAACACCGTCATTCTTCTGGGCCTCGTCAGTTTCTTCACCGACATCAGCAGCGAGATGGTCTATCCCCTCCTCCCCTTATACCTCACCGCGGGCCTTGGCGCGGCGCCCGCCATCGTCGGAGTGATCGAGGGCATCGCCGAGAGCCTTGCGAGCCTTCTCAAGACCTTCTCCGGTTACACGTCTGACCGGATCCGCAGGCGCAAACCGCTCGCCATTCTGGGTTACGGTTCGGCAACGGTCGGCAAGCTCTTCCTGTACCTTTCCACTTCCTGGTCATGGGTGCTCGTGGGTCGCGTGGTGGACAGGTTCGGCAAGGGCATCCGGACGGCTCCCAGGGATGCACTGATTGCCGATGCTTCCGCAATCGGGCAACTGGGGCGATCTTTCGGCCTGCATCGAGCGCTGGATACGCTGGGGGCGGTTGTGGGCATCACCATGGCCTATTTTCTTTTCACACATTATTCGGGAGACTACACTCGAATATTCCTCCTGTCGATCATCCCGGGAGTCGCCGGCGTCGGCCTCCTGTTCCTGGTGAAAGAGAAAAGGAACCTGAGAGGATCTGGCAAGGTCAGGTTCCTGACGGGCTGGAAAAGACTCAGTCCCGATCTCAAGGCCTTTCTTGCCGTGGTTTTCCTCTTTACCCTCGGGAACTCCTCCAACCAGTTCCTCCTCCTTCGGGCTCACGACCTCGGCTTTCAGCCTGCCGACGTGATTCTCGCATATCTTTTCTTCAATGTTGTGTACGCCGTGAGCGCCTACCCTGCAGGAAGGCTGTCCGACAGGATAGGCAGGCGGACACTGCTGGTATCAGGCTACCTCTTCTACGGCCTCGTCTACCTGGGCTTTTCGATGGCCGGTTCCACGATCCATGTTTGGGGGCTGTTCGCCGTTTACGGCCTGTACAGCGGCCTGACGGAAGGAGTGGAAAAGGCCCTGGTCGCGGAATTGTGTCCCGTCGAAAGCCGGGCGACCCTGTTGGGAATTCATGCCTCCCTGGTGGGCATAGGCCTTTTCCCCGCATCCGTTATCGGAGGATTGCTCTGGACCTTCGTGGGCCCTTCCGCGCCCTTTTATTTCGGGGGCGCGGTCGGCATTCTTGCCGCACTGGGGATGTTTTTAGTGGTCCCCGGTTTGAAGCCCAAGGCGTGCCCCGCATAGGGTGAAAAAGGTTCATCCGGCAAACGAGTACCCCGGTTCTTTTCGAGCAAAGGACCGAGGGCATCACAACGCCGTTGCCGCGAAGCGATGACAAACGAGGTTTGTTGTGCCACGACATGTAAGCGCGCCGGGAGCGTGAGCATCCTCGTTAATTTTTCCAGAGCACGGGTATTCCCGAGGCTGAGTCTCCCAGCCAGTAACTCTCTCCATGGCCGTTGGAGCGAAAGAAAGGGTGGCAGCAAAGCTGCCGGCGGGTGCGCAGCAAGCCGGTGGTCTATCTACGGCCAAGGAAGATCTCATTGTAAAGGTCCTCCCCGTAACTGGTCTGCAATGGCTTTCCTTCGGTCAATCTGAAGGTTCGCGCTCCATCGTCTTTCCTTTCGGCTCGCAGAAAGATCACATTTCCCATTTTCGTGTCCTCAAAACTATGAGCGAATTCATACAGATGCGTAACAAAAAAGATCTTGACGCGTTCTTCAGACAACGCGCATACGATCTGCCTTGCTATTTCGGAGCCCTCTCTTTCGTTTGTGGCTGCGAAAGATTCGTTGAAAAGCAGCACAGAGCTCGATGTGATCTTGTCCAGAATATCACTCATTCTGCCAAGCTCCTCATCAAGTTTTCCACTTTCCATGGCAGCGTCTTCCTCCCGCTTGAAGTGTGTAAAAAGGCCGTTGCACAAGTTGGAAGAGAAGGATTCGGCAGCTACGAACATCCCCGCTTGCATCATCAACTGTGACAAACCTATGCTCCGCAAGAAGGTCGACTTTCCACCCTGGTTCGCTCCCGTGATGATTACCAGATTCTTATTGTCTGCATTCACGTCGTTACCCACAATTCTTTGTCGCATGGTGAGAGCCAGGCAGGCATCGTACAATCCGCGGGCGGAATGGATGCGTCTGCAGGCAGCTGCGGGAAGGGGAAAACATACTGGTGCTCCCATCTGAACAAGCTGGCCGTACAGATTCAGACAACCGATATAAAAGGCCAGCTCGGTCCTTAACAAGTCGAAAAAACGATGGATATGATCGACGGATTGAGCGAGGGCATCAGCGACGAGATTGATGCCCCTGTTTCTCAACTCCGACAAGGCCTTCGCTCCGCTTTCATCGCGAGGATGGATACGGTAAGTGTAACCTGCTGACTTCCTTGAAAACAACCGCCTGATCCAACCTTGTTTCGTGGTTTTTTGTTTACGGAGGACGTAATGGGTACCCTTGTTGCCCTCACCCAGTTCAGCGCTGATCAATACACCGCTGCGAAATTTCAGATTCTTCAGGTGATTGTGAACACTGGCAAAATATTCTGCACTCATTTCTCGTTGGATCATCGAAAAGAAAGTCTTGAAACCCTCTGACTCAAATCTCTCAGCGTAATCATCTGCAAGATGTTTCAATTCCTTAAGGCTTGTCATAAAAATTTGAAGAACAGCTATTGATCCATTTAATATTGTTGATGGATATCGACTCGAAAAGCTCCAATAGTTCTTTTTTGCTTTTTCAATTGCTTCAACAGCAATATTGTAAATTTGGATAATGATAAAATCGTTTCTTATAGAATCCTTTAAAATATCTTGGCGATAACAAATAGTATCAATATCGTTTTTTATACTTGATAATATCGATATTTTTGCTACTTCGTATAGAAAGTTGTCGTTGGCCGCCATGGCGTCAAAAAGTGTCGCTAATTCAAGGTCATTCAGTAAGACTTGTTCATTTGATGGCAATGATTGCTTAATGTCAAAGTCTAAATCCTTGTACATAAGTCTTACTTTCATAGTCTCATTCTATCCTTTATATGCAAATAGGTTACTCTGTACTTTTCAGCAATGGACATCGCATAGGAAAGTCCATCGGCAGGTTTTCTTATAATCTTATATGTTCGTTTACTTGGATTTTCAGGCACGATAGTGCTAACCATGCTAACAACTTGATTTCCTAATGATGCCAGTTCATCTATAAATGTAACCCATACGCACAGCAAGTCAATTTCTATGATTTTTTCAATTATTCTTTTACTCAAGACAACTGCATCTTTTAGTGTTGTTGAAGTAAAAATTTCGTTCATTATAATTATGCTATTTGGTGTAGCAATATTCAGTATGTCGTGAATTCTAGCCAGTTCGTCTTGCAGTTTGCCACGGAGGGTCTTGATGTTTTCTTCTCTTTCAAAATGTGTAAATAATCTGTCGAAAAGAAAAAGTTTGGCCGCTCTTCCTGGCACTGGGCAGCCCAAGCTCGCCAGATAATGCATCTGTCCGAAGGTACGAGCAAAGGTTGTTTTGCCACCTTGGTTTGGACCGGACACCACGAATATGCGCTCTTCGTCTTTGAGGTAAAAGTCATTGCAGACGACGGACGAATTTGTGCTGATGAGTTTATTGGCGAGAGACAAATCGAACGCCTCGGATGCATAAATATCTTTACAGGTATTGGAAATATGAGGATAGCAAAAAGTCAATCCCATTTCCTTGAATCTTTCTGTATATTCAAGGTAAGCCACAAAAAATTGAATTTCCCTGTCAAATTCAGCTATGGTCTTATCTATAAAATTATTGTATCTTGCACAATAATCGACAAGATCATAAAATAATTCAGGATACAATTGAGATACAAAATCTAGAATTTTGGCCTCGATGTGGTTCATGTTCGTGGAATTGTAGAAATTGATCCGATAGCTTTTGCCAGATTTATGTTTAAAATTGGCAAAGGTTTTTTCAACATCGGTATTATAATCTATTTCAGAATCATATTTAGAAACAGTGAAACTTCCATTTTTGATGTATATAGTGTATTTAATATTGGATAACGCGTCCTTAAGGTTTTTAGTTTCTGAACAAATGGATATGAAACTATTTGACTCTACATATTTTGTCAAATACTGGATAAATGAAAGCAACCCTTTAGATTTTATATCAATACCACTTAAATCAGTTTGTAGGCAAGTTACAGCTTCACAGTATATATATACAGTGTCCAACAGCCATCTTTGTTTCTGTTTTATATAGTAAATTTCCTTTATGTTAGATAGATTTTGGCGCACTAAATGCATTTTTTGGGAGAATGATTCTATAGCTTTTAATAGTATTGAATTTTCAAGATCCTTCATTATTTCATGTCTATAGATAATTGAATCGATGTCTTTCAGGGTGACATAAAAGAAAGGTTTCAGATTGTATTCCTGTTTGCCTTCGGTGATGGCGTCCACAATCTGATCAAGATTCAAATCAGCAAAAAAGGGTGGTGCTTCAGGTGGATTTGTTCGCAATTTGTCAATGTTTTTTCCGAACAGTATGCTTTGGAAGGTCATTGAAAACACCTCACATCCAGTATGAATATGCCGATCAGTCGAAATCCCGCAAGGGAACACAAGGGGAGGCGGAGTCCCATCGGATTGAAGAACATCATGAAAGATCGTTCGCCGCCGTCCGCCTTTTGAACAGTTGACGGTTTCATAACGGACGCAGGCTGATGAGAGCTCTTGGAGAAAGGCAAGAAGGATGACACCGATCGACGAATCCGGTGTCCAAAAGCACTCGGTTGGGATGTCCCCGGAATGGGGCGCGAATGGGTATTTCGGGTGACGTGGCCCATAAAAGTGCTCCTCCTCTTCCGGCAGGAGGTCGACCTGCGCACCGTCGCACTCCTACCCTCAGGTTCATTGCCCGGATAGGAGTCATCAGCCATGCAGGCGACATTCGGTGGACTCCATCACCGCCTGCTATATACACTCTTTCAGTCCATGCAGTCAACCGGAGCCGCACAGCTATGCGATAAAGATTCTCGATCTTTTCTGCGTATCCGAGCGACATTTTGGGAGACAGGGGGTTTCGTAACCTCGAGTCGTACCCATTCGAAAGACTCCATCCTCATGCACGGACAATGCTTCCGCCCGACACGGAAGAGCACACAAGGCGCCATCGAATTATACACCGGGCCATGGGACCAGTTAGTGATGCATGTTGAAACGTGCGACGCCTCCGAGCATACTCCCGGGCCTTGATGGAGGAGGGTACTCTCGAGGATGCTCGATCTTTGCCGAACATCCGGCGGGGTTTCGAGTCGCTGTGCAAGGAGTCGGAAAAATCATTGAACCGGATTCCAGGGTGTGCTAAATACCCCGCTGTCTGGTCAGTCACCCGCACAACTTGCGGTGATGGAGTCCACCGGGAAATACCCGGCAGGGTTGATGACTCCTACTGGGGCCCGAGGCCCGGCGTAGGAGTATTCCCTGGTGTCGGAGTCGAGAGCTCCTCCGGAAATGGTTCCGGTGGGGCTTTTTTCTTGGTCGAACATTCATGCTTTCAACCATCAAGACCAGTGTCCATTTGCATCGTCGTTGATTCAATGCCTGGAGCATACCCTCACACGGAAGTGAACGCAGATTCCCTTTTCTTCGCGGCTTTTTCCTGTTTGCTGCCGACTGCCTTCCAATGCGAACCATGGACTGAACTTCGGAGTATCAAAAGAAAGGCTGTCGAGATCGTCTTCAGCGAACATGCGGCGCCCGATGCACCCTGCCGGGTCTTATACAGGTCGAGTCGGTTGAAAAGGGAGTCGAAAGAAGATGGAAACATGGTTTCCAGCAGCCGTATGGCTTGCGCTTGCATTGACTGCAACCCTGATATCCATCTGGTTCAGGATCGCAACCGCTCTTTCCGAAATCGTCGTGGGCACCGCTGCACAGCTTTTTCTCGGCATACTCGTGGGAGGCGCACTTGTCGGGCTGGATGAACCCTGGGTCAAGTTCCTTGCCGGAACGGGAGCCCTAATGCTGACTTTTCTTGCCGGCGCGGAACTGAATCCCGATATCTTCAAGATGAAATGGAAGGAAACCACCGTGATCGGCCTGGCAAGCTTCCTTTCTCCGTTTCTTGGATGTGCAGCCATCGCCTATTACGTCCTCGGCTGGGATCCACGGGCGAGTTGGCTGGCCGGTGTGGCTCTGTCCACCACATCTGTGGCAGTGGTCTATGCCGTCATGCTCGAATTCCGCCTGAACACAACCACCTACGGGAAAACCATCCTGGCTGCCTGCTTCATTACCGACTTGGGGACCGTTCTCGCTCTGGGCCTGATCTTTTCTCCCTTCACAATAAGAACAGTCGTTTTTCTCGCGGTGAGCGTAGCCGTCTTCATCGCTCTCCCTTATGTCACTCCCGGGTTTTTCAGGCGCTACGGTGGAAGGCCGTCGGAAACCGAGGCCAAGTTCCTGCTCCTGCTCCTTTTCAGCATGGGCGCTTTGGCGGCCTGGGCCGGAAGCGAGCCTGTCCTGCCTGCTTATATCATCGGAATGGTGCTTGCCGGAAGCGTCGGAAAAGATCATGTGCTCATCCGCAGGCTGAGAACCGTCACTTTCGGGCTCCTGACTCCTTTCTACTTCATAAGAGCCGGTTCGTACGTATCCGTTCCGGCGTTGATCGGCGCGCCTGTTACTTTTCTCGTGCTGCTCCTGGGCAAGATGGTCGCAAAATTCGCCGCGGTTTACCCCGCGACGCTGGTTTTCAAGAGTCCCGGCAAAGAAGGAATGTACACAACCTTGCTGATGTCGACCGGCCTGACCTTTGGAAGTATCTCCGCGCTGTTCGGCTTATCCAACAACATCATAGACAGAACCCAGTATTCCCTCCTGGTTGCTTCTGTAATTGCCAGCGCCGTGGTCCCCACGATCATCGCGAACGCCTATTACCTGCCGCGGCACCTGCTGATGAAGGCACCCGAAGAGAAGGCGAACCCAACTTTGAACAGGCATGGCAAAAACTCCGCCACGCCGACACCTCATGGAGACCGGCCATGATCAAGAAAATACTCGTTGCTTTTGACGGTTCCCAAGAATCCGACAAGGCCTTCACACTGGCCCTCGACATCGCTTCCAAGTATTCCGCACAGGTCCTCGTCATCTCCGTCGCACGCCCCCCCGAACCTCCGATAGCTGTCGAAATGGGGGCTGTACTCGAAGCGGCCTCGGAATACTATGCGAAGCAGGCAGGCGGACTGCTGGAAAGAGCGGCTTCCCTCGGGATATCACCTCGTTTCGAAGTGAGAATCGGTCACCCCGCCGAGCAGATCGTGCTCCTCGCCAACGAGGAAGACGTGGACATGATCGTCATGGGTCACAGGGGCGGAGGCAGCTTCCTCCAGAGATGGCGGTTGGGCTCCATCGCAAGGCGAGTCATGAACTACGCGCAGTGCAGCGTGGTCGTGGTTCGCTAGCACTCGACAGCCTCCTCCCAGGGCTTGCACTATGAAAGACCGAATATGGCCGTCCAGCGGCAGGGAATCCTTTGTTTTCAGAGCGGCCCACCCTCGTGAACTCTTCGGATCCCACGGCGAACTCATTGAAGCCGCCATGGGATCCGATGAAAGACTGCTTTACCTTCTCTATTCCCCGATGTGGGAAGGCGAAAGGGCTCATTTCGGCATCACCTCGCAGCCCGCTTCACACGCCCTTGCCGTCACGGACCGCAGGTTCATCATCTCCAGAAACCATCATACGCGGGATGGCATCCCCACGGTTCACTCCATTCCCTTCCATTCCGTACTTGCTGTAGAGTCGGGCAATGCCCTGCTGCAAGGCTGGTTCGTAATCCGTTTCTCAACAGAGAAAAACCCGGATTCCATCTGCATTCTCTACAAATCAACCACGGGAAGGGACCTGTTCTGCCAGGCTGCCCGGAGCTATCGCAGCCTCGCACACCACCTTCCTCCATCGGCCCCGGACAGCAACTTGCGGAAGGCCGACCGCTGGAACAACATCCCGGTCGAAGCAAGAAAGGGAATCGAAGCACTGATCCTCGCCGGGGAAAGCCCTTGTCGATGGATTTCCTCAACGGAAACCTGGATCATGAAAAAGCGGCGATTCCGACGGACTCCGGTCTGCCTGCGCCCGGCGGGAGCGATGGCGCTGACAAACCGTGGCATATTGTACGCCGTGACCGAACCACCGCTGAGGCACGGCATGCTGAACTTTGCTGTAAATATCTCCTGTATTCCCCTTGAAATCGTCAGGTCTGCAACAATCATCGACGGACAAACGTGGGGAGATTCACAAAGTCGATTGCGGGTGGAATGCGTGCGGAACCGCTGTGCGCTTTATGTGGATGTCCCTTTTGATCCCGATGAGGATCATTCAGCCCGGGACTTGGCGGCTTGCCTTCAGCGGTATGCATCAGCGCATAGACTGGCCTGTGAAAGGTGGTCTCCCTGATTGCACCATGAAATGGAGGTTCATCCGGAAAACGACTACCTCCGGTGCTTTTCACGCATTCGGTGCCATTGGCCAAGAAGGTCGATGGCATCGGGAGGTCATTTCCTCGAATGTCACAGATGCATTCCAACCTTGCGCGACAACTGTCCGGGTACGGGTTTGCCGGATGAACCTGGAACAGAAGGGGAAGTCAAAGCTGGCGCCAGTATACTCTTAAATCCCGCTTCTTCATGACTGACAGTTTACCCTGCATATCGTCCCATCTACCCAATTTATATAATAAATACAACTTATTATATCACTTATCCCCATCCGTTGTTTTTTTTGGACTGTCCCTGATTTCTGTGATTATAATGTAATATCTATTACATTTTTTTTCTTGATTTTTCAGAATCAAAATGTAATCCTTATTCAAAAGCGGGAACTATCTTTGGGATCATTCGAACGGAAGGAGCATGGAATGGAGAATTTTCTTTTGGTCGGGATGGTACTTTCGGGCCTGTTCTTCGGCTGGACCATAGGGTCTCACTATACGGGAGCCACGATGGGCATGGCCTACGGGTCCGGGGTGATCAAGAGTCCCTTGACGGCAACTATTCTGATTGCCGTATTCGTTGTCCTGGGGGCCACTTTTGAGAGTCACAACGTTGTCAAGACCGTTGGAACAGGGATTATACGGGGCGAGGACATGACGCCTCTGGGCGCTATGGTCATGATGTTCACCGCCGCCCTGGTCACGGCCGGCAACACATGGATGAAGTGGCCCGTTTCCACTTCACAGCTCGCGTGCTTTTCTGTTGTCGGTTCCGCCCTCGCCATGGGTGCCCCCGTTTTCTGGACCACCACCATCGTCTTCCTCTTTGTCACCTGGATAGGTACCCCCATCATGAGTGCCCTGCTGGGATTTATCTTCACTCGTCTCACCGATAAGGTAATGAAGGGAAGATCGGAAAAATCGAGCAGAATACTCGGCTATGCGCTTGTCGCGGCATGCTGCTATGCTGCATACACCCTGGGAGCGAACAATACCGGCAACGCCGTCGGAGTCTTCTTCGGGCTGAAGATCCTGACACCCATGAAAGCGGGGTTTGTGGGCGGAATCGTCATGGCCGTCGGCGCACTCACCTGGGGACGCCCCATTCTTGAAAAAGTGGGCAAAGGCATTGTGCACCTGGATCTCAGCATGGGAGTCGGGGCGAAGGTGGCTCAGAGTGTCACCGCTCATACGGCTGCCTTTCTGGGTTACCCGACTTCTATGAATCAGGCGCTTATCGGAGGAGTTGCAGGAGCGGGAGGAGCCCGAGGCCTCAAGACCCTTGACCTCAAGGCCTTGAAAGAGATCGTAATTTCCTGGTTCTTCACGCCGATCCTTGCGGGGATTGTCTCCTTTCTCCTGTACCATGTCTTTTCGTTTCTGCTCAAAGTCCACTAGGGGGAAACCATGTTTGAAAGGATACTCTACCCGACAGCATTTGAAGAATTCTCGATGCCGATTCTTCACGCGGTCAGCTGTTTGAAGCCTTCGGGGCTCGAGGAAATCATCCTGCTGCACGTGATCGAAACCGATGGGCCCTATGCCACGTTTGACAAAGGATATCCCGACATACTGGAACCTGCTCGAGTCAAGGTCGAGACTCTGCGCGAAGCTGCGGCTAGGCAGCTTGAATCCTTTGCCGAGTATCTTCTCTCTCGAGGCATCAGGGTAAGGACTCGAGTTACCATCGGGCAGCTCATTCCCGAAATCATGAAAGCCGCCACAGACACTGACTCCACACTCATCATAGCCGGCAGGCAGAAAAGGGACATACTGGGGGAACTCTTCGTCGGTTCGACAACGGACAGGATCATTCGCAAATCGAAGGTCCCGGTGCTGGTGGCCAAGTACCATACTCTCCAGGAAATTGAAGGAGAGGTGTGCGAACATTTTTGTGTCGATATGTTCAGCAGGATTCTTTACCCGACAGACTGGTCGGCCTGCGCGGAACGTGCAAGGCAAACAATCCGGCTGCTGCATAAGGCAGGTGCTTCAGAACTGGTCCTGCTGCACATCGTCGAGGATCTGCCGTACGATGATATACCCAGGTCGTTATGGGAAAAGACTCGGCAAGACCTGGTGGAAAGGAACAAGGAAAAGCTGGAGGTCATGAAGCGGGAATTCGCCGAGGAGGGTTTTCGAGTGAAGACTCGCGTAATACAGGGAAAACCGACGAAAGTGATCCTGGAAACAGCTTCCGAAGAGGACGTTTCACTTATTGTCATGGGGTCACATGGAAGGGGGTTTATTGAAGGAATCCTGTGGGGAAGTGTCTCACAGAGGGTTGTCGAATACAGTGAAAAACCGGTCCTGGTCGTTAAGTAACAAAGAAAGAAGCATCTGCTCATCTGGAATTGCCCAGCAATGATCATGAGCAGGTTCGGGCATCAGGAAGGAAGGACCGAGACATGGAAAGAGATTATGTGAAAGAAATTCTGGAAGGCTCGGATGCAGCGGTTGCCCGCCTGATTACATGGCTGGAAGATGAAGACCAAAGGGCAGGCCCCTTGATGGAAAGGCTCCATCCTCACACGGGTGGAGCCCGGATCATCGGTATCACCGGAGCCCACGGGGTCGGGAAGAGCACTCTTACCGATCGCCTGACTCACAAAATCCGCCAAAAAGGACTTACAGTCGGCATTGTTGCGATTGACCCATCCAGCCCCTTCTCCGGAGGTGCGCTGCTGGGGGACAGGATACGCATGAGCCAGCACAACGTGGATCCCGGAGTGTACATCAGGAGCATGGCGACACGCGGCTGCCTTGGAGGCACTGCAAATGCTACGGCAGACGTGGTCAAGATCCTGGACGCCTCCGGCAAGGACGTGATCATCATCGAGACCGTCGGGGTCGGCCAGGACGAACTCGATATCATGGACATCGCGGACACCGTATGTCTCGTACTCGCCCCCGGCCTGGGTGATGCCATACAGACCATGAAGGCGGGCATCTTGGAGATTGCTGACATCTATGTGTTAAATAAGGCTGATCGTCAGGGAACGGACCAGCTCCACGCCGAAATATGCGTGCGGATAGAGCAGGACCGCAATATAAGGAGAAACGACTGGACTGCATGCGTGGTCAAGACGGCGGCAGTGGATGACACAGGCATCGATGACCTGTGGAAAGCCATCATCCATCACGGGGATTTTCTGGAAAATACCGGCAGAATCGTGGAAAGGAGAAGAGATCGCATACAGAGATCCCTTCTGAGGATGATCCATAACGAACTGTTTCGACTGATCAGGAGAAAACTGGAGGAAAACGGGCAGCTGGACGCTTGCGTGACGGATATCCTGCATCATGTGCAGGAACCGTACGGCATGGTTCGCGACATCTTGAACCGCTGGATCCCGGCAGACTCCAGGCAGTCCCTGAACGAGTAACTTCCGGCGGGAAGTGATCGGGTCTCCGATTTCCTTGGACACCCGATAAGGAGTAAAAGGGGTTCATCCGGCATTTTCTCATCACTAATTACCTCCGGTGCTTTTCACGCAAAAAATCGATGGCATCACAACGTTGTGATGCCAAATGACGTTGTTGCGGGTGTATTTCACTTTTGAGCGACAACTGTCCGGGTACGCGTTTTATGAAGAACTGTAGTGGGCAAACAGAGAAAGCTCGATACCTTATTGAAGAGCTGTGCTCTCTGTACAGGATCGAAAAGGCAGTCGACAGCCTGGTCGAACTCGGGGCGCCTGCCGTTGAAGTCTTGCAGGCTTTCCTCATGGAAGGAAAACCGTCCAAGATATTCCAGCCTCGACTTCACGCGGTGGAAGCACTGGCACGCCTGGGCGCCAAAGAGGTCCTGATCGCGTACCTGCTTCAGGAAAGAGAGATTGACGACCCCGAAGATCGTTTTGGGGAAGAGGCGGTGGAGAGTTCAGCCGCCCGTTTCCTGTCCACCTGGCCCAGTGAAGAAATGTATCGGCTGCTCCTGAACCTTTCTGAACGGCGCATGTTGATCGGCCTTATCGATGCCCTGGCAGAATACATGCGCGCGGACAGCATGCAGTATTTCGAGCGTGCCATCGAAGACGATTTCTACCGTCCCGCCGCGGAGGAAGCATTCATGAAGCTGGGCGGAATCGCTTGCGACGCGCTGTCGGTTTCCGCCGCCAGGGTGGCTTTCTCCCCCCACTCGACACTGGAAAGCCCTTCCAGCCTCGGACGTCGTAGAAGTGCGGTCCGGATCTTGAAACGAATCGGGATTTCAGCCGAACATTGGCGGAGACTGAGAGCCCTGATACGCGATCCGGATGATGAAATCGCGGCAGGTATTGCGGGGTTGGGAACAGAGTTCGCTTCGAAAGAGGACAGGAATCTGATGGCTTCGAGACTGATCGAACTCGTCTCCCGTGTCTCATGGTATCTTCAGGAAGGAGTCGAGGATACTCTCGTTGCGCTGCAGGATGAAGCTGCCGAACTCATCGCAGCGGAAATCTCCAGTCGAATGAAGCAGCCGGAAGACATCCGCTCGGTAGATCTTCGACTGAGAGCTTTGTTGAGGATAGCGAATCGATACGAACGAACATAAAGGCCTGATTCGGGGCACCTCTCGAACCATGCGGGCGATGATGGGGACGGCCGAGGAGACGTCGACCAGGCGCATGCGCGAAGAGAAGAACTATCCCTCCTCCATCCTCCACGGCATGCTCACCGCCCTTGAACCCACAATTCGCACAATACCCCGCAGGTGCGCGTTTTCCTCGTGCTCGTTTCGCAGGTCTCGACGCAGGGCATCGTATTTCAGGGAACTGTTTTGCATATCCTCGGCGATCTCCGAAAGACACCGGGATGCTTCAGCCACCAAGAACCGCTTGACATCGTCGGAAGGCTTCAGTGTTAGAATCATGCCAAGATGTTTCAGGCACAACCCGTCGGACACCGAATAAACCTGCCTCCCATGACAGTCATCAAGAATCCCCGAAAGTGCATTAAGATAATTTATTTCCATTTCTTTGACATGACGACAGATTCGGCAGGTCTTCCCATCGGGGACAAGCGAGAGAACAGCATCCGGCTCATCCGGGAGAACCCGGGAGATTCGAACCAGCTCTTTCGATAGGTGTTCCATCAGTTTCGGATATCCCACGCATATACAGTGAGGGCTGGTCATGGCGTACAATTGCCATGTATGCAACGGACAAAAACCGTGATCAGCGGCGTGACGCAGGCGCGCGTTTTCATCCGAAACAAGCGCATGCTGCCAAGACGCGAGATAATCCATGACAGCTTCGCTGACGCGGTTGCACGCCGAGCATCCTCTACTTCGAAGATCCTGAATAATTCTGTTGCCTTCCAGCTTGATGAGCTCCAAACCAACATCAGCCAATTCCCTCTCCTGCCTGACCGGATCCAGTAACAGATGTTCGCGGCCATCTTCCGGCTGGTGTAAGCCAAGGATATCTCTGCGGAGATTCCTCAATCTGATTTCAGAATCCTTCAGCTTCGCAATCTTTGCATCCACATCCGTTATTCTATCCTCCCGGACCTTCTCGGGATCCCGATCGGGTTCACTTTTTATCGAGTTGAGAGTCCGAGATTCAAACAACGTTACCTGACTGTAGACCCAGTCTTGGACGGATCTCAGGATGTCGTTCACATTTGAAACGAAGACTTCCAGAAAGCGATTTTCATAACCCTCGACATATTCGATAAGGCTCCTGCTGAGGCGCCTTCTCAACCCTTTCCCTGCTGCTCGGACGGGAAGAACCCTCTGCCACAAGGGTATCTGCGGACTCCAGTCTCCAATAGAGAGATTGGGGGGTACCGGAATGCGATGAACGCGACATTCATATTCACGTTCACCTGCCGCTTTCCCTGGATCTTCAGTCCTCGGAAAGTCCCCGCATGCCAGCCGTACTTTCTCGATATGACCCGCAAAGATCAGGCATTGTCGCCTGATCATTTCGTGCAGCTCTTCATTAAGACGTTCCGTTTGGATTTCGACAAGAGGGATGAGGTTCTCGCGAAAATGATCGATTACTTGCCGAGTAAAGTGTCGGACGAGACGATGAGACGATTCCCACCTGGAAGCCTGCATCAGTTGCGTCATATTCTCCAGGAGCGCATGAATCTCATCACCCAAGAACGCTCTCACTTCCTTGGACACACTCATCTCGAGCCATTCGTGGATGTGATTTCGGAACTCTTGGAAGAGGCGTTTGCGTTCGATGTGCATCCGGTTCAGCTGTTCTTTCAACTGGGCTGACGGTCCTTCGGAACCGACCGGTTGGGTGCGTGAAGTAGTCTTTTCCGCCCATGTCTCGCCCATCATCCCCTTCACGAAGATGAGCGATCTGTCCAAAACGGACGTCAGAAAAACTTCTGCCTTGTCTCCAGTGATGAAGGCCGAGAGCGTGCCTTCCAGCTCTCTCAAACCCCCGTCGTCGCGCCCCGGGGCGTCCACGTTCGATGAGGTTCTGAAACTCTTCAGCGAAGACACGGGGAAGATACGGATGCTTTCATCATGCAGTCGGTTGCGAAGAGTTCTTTCCACGGACTGCACTACACTCTCTTTTTCCTGTTCACAAAGAAGGTCGATCTTGTTTAGCACGAAGAATATCTTCCTGACGTGAGATCGAACACGGTCCAAGAACTCGCACTCAGCGTTGGTGCAGGGAGCCTCCGCGCTCATGACAAAAATGACCGCATCACTCTGGGGCAGGAACTCCAACGTCGTCAGAGTGTTGGAGTCGACAGCAGAACCGACACCCGGAGTATCCACGAACTCGATCCCCCTGCGCAGAAGAGGTGAGGGAGTTTCCACCACGGCGCGAAGAACCTTTTTCTCGTTGCCGGGATTACCCTCTTGAGTCACATACTGTGCAAGAGTCAAAAGCGGTACCTCAAGAGGAAGTCGACGCCCGTCCAGATGAACCAGCAACCTGTCCACCGTGCCATATTTGAGGATCGTCACAACCGACGTCACGGGCAGCACGCCGGTCGGCAAGACGTCGCGTCCTATGATTGCGTTCATCAAGGAACTCTTGCCGCGGTTAAACTGCCCGGCCACCGAGAGCACGAAACGGTCTTCGGCCAGTTTCACCATGAGCTGGTGGAGGTCCTCGTTCCATTTCTCTCGGAAGGAGCCTCTTGACAGATTCATCAGGCGGCGAATTTCCGAAGCTATCTGTTGCTTCCTGGTCGTGTAACGCCTCAGGGCAAGACCAGCTGAGATCGCTTCATCTGCACCGGAGAAGTCCATGCTTTCACTCACATGGCTCGTTCCAGAGTCCTTCATAAAACACCTGTGTGAAGGTTGCGATTTCTCGGAGACGGAAATATTCGTCAGGGAATACTCTCATCCCGGCTTTCGAATCAGGGAAGAAAGGCCACTGCCGCTTCCCTATGCTCTCAACCTCCCGTATGAGTGCCTCAGCCCGACACACTTCCTTAAGGTTTATTTCAGTCAATACTTCGTCCGTATCACCGTCATCTGCGATATGACCGTCTTTGAGAAAGATCAGCCTGCGGCAAAAGAATGCGGCGAGATTCACATCATGCAAGGCGCCCAAAATTGTCAGGTTTTCTTCGCGGTTCATTCGTTCGAGCAACCGAGATATTTCAAGTTTTCGGCTGATATCCATCGTTGAGGAAGCTCCATGCAGGAGCACTATCGGAGTCTGTTGGGCAAAGGGTTCTGGCCATAATGACGCTTTGCTTCTCACCACCACTCACTTCGGTGATAAAGCGACTCACCAGAGTCTCGGTTTTCGTGATCTCCAGGCTGTGTCTCACCACCGCTTCATCCAGTACGCCGTCCAGCTGCCACCGCTTTTGATGAGCCTAACGTCCCAATCTCACCACTTCCCCGCACAAGAACCGAAGACGAACCTCGGCATCCTGGATGACAAACGCCATGAGACGTCCACGCTCTTTGATTCTTAATCTTTGGAGATCGTTTCCTTCGATCTCGATCCGGCCGTATCGAATCGGCAGAATTCCGCCAAGGGCCATGAGGAGCGAGCTTTCCCCGGCTCCATTCGGTCCGAGAACCCCGACGAATTCACCTCGCTGAATGGCGAGAACCTTCTCCTGATAAGCAGGTTCATTTCCTCTTGACCGCCGCAAGGATCCGGTCGAGCATTCCGATCATCAGGGATGCTTTCGGGTCTATGTACTCATCAAAATCCGCTGGGAGGTTCCCGTATCTTTTCAAGTGCCTGCCTTTCATCTCCTCGAAATTCACCCATAGGCAGGAACACTGTCCCCATATGGAATTGGCGGCGTCTCGCGTGCTTGCCCGCAGGTTGAGCGAATCCTTCAACTCGGCGAAAACTTCCCTTATCCTTTCAATCTGGATAAGGATTTCCCTGCGCTGGCCTTCATCCAGCGAATTGGTTTCGCAATAGAAGACGGACTGTTGTTCGCGTCCTCTTGCCCATTGTTCAAACTCGCACAGGGCCTCGTCCACCAGGGCGAGCGTGGTGGACAGACTGCGCCTGTGATTGTCGCTCAAGTCCGGAAATAACCTCGTCTTCATGGAGTGACCGCCGTCGGTTGCCAGTGGAACACAGACCTTTCCTCCTCCGCCTCGATCTCGAGCAGGCGATTGTACTTGGCAACTCGCTCGCTGCGGCAAACAGAGCCGCTCTTGATCTGTCCACCTCCCATGGCAACGGCAAAGTCGGCGATGAAGCTGTCTTCCGTCTCACCGGACCTGTGCGATACGACGAATCCCCACCCTGCCATCCGGCACAGGTTTACGGCCTCCATCGTTTCCGTAATCGTGCCGATCTGGTTCAGCTTGATCAAGACGGCGTTGGTCGTTCTTTCTCTTATGCCCCGTTCTATGAATCTGCAGTTGGTCACATAGATATCGTCTCCAACAATCTGTACATTTTCACCCAAAGTCGAAGTCATATCACGAAAACCGTCCCAATCCATTTCGTCGAGTCCGTCTTCAATGGACACAATAGGGAATTCCCTCATCCAGGCCTTGTAAAGCTCCGTCATCTCGGAAGAAGATTTCTTCCCTCGGCCCGATCTCTCGAGATGGTAGAACCCATCCCGGAAAAAAGAGGTGGCTGCGGGATCGAGGGCGATCGCAATGTCCTTGCCCGGCTCATAGCCCGCAGCCCTGATCGCCTCGACAATGAGTTCGCAGGCTTCTTCGTTGCTTTTCAGGTCGGGAGCAAATCCGCCTTCGTCGCCGACACTGGTCGAATAGCCCTTCGCTTTCAAAGCATCCCTCAAGGCATGAAATGTCTCGGCGCCATAGCGCAAGGCTTCGGCGAAAGTCGGAGCCCCAATCGGCACAATCATGAACTCCTGAAAGTCGACGCTGTTGTCGGCATGCTTGCCGCCGTTGAGAATGTTCATCATCGGTACGGGAATCCGCACCGGTCCCGATCCTCCCAGGTAGGCATAAAGAGGAATCCCGCATGCTTCGGCCGCTGCTCTCGCCACTGCCATCGAAACGGAAAGGATGGCGTTGGCACCCAGATTGCTCTTATCCGTCGTGCCGTCAAGTTCCATCATCATGTGATCGATCTGCGCCTGCCTGGTCGGATCCATGAACAGAAGTTTTCGAGCAATGACATCCTTGACATTCTCTACCGCCTTGGCCACTCCTTTGCCGCCGTATCTCCGGCGATCACCGTCACGCAGTTCCATGGCCTCGTTTTCGCCTGTCGACGCGCCAGACGGCACCGACGCCGAACCGGTAATCCCGTTGTCCAGGGTCACGTACGCCTTGAGTGTAGGATTGCCTCGTGAATCCAGGATTTGCATCGCGCGCACCGATACGATTCTGCGTTTCATAACCTCTCCCTTTCCTCTCCTCTCGCATGATGTGACTCATCGGATTGTTTCGCTTCAGCAACCGCCCTGCGCACATCATCCCGTAGGATCTTCGAACAATGCCATTCCAGGGTTTTCAAACATTTAACGGGTCCGGGGTGCGGATTTGACCCAGTGCCGGCACTGCAGCCCCCAGCCCCCAGCAAACCGGACAACAGAAGAGGGTCATCTCCTCCTCCATTCCATGGAAAAGAGGCCACAAAGACTGAGCTTTGGTTTGCTGCACTTCACAATAGAGGCGTGGAAGGAATAAAAGCGAAGAACGGGCACAAAAAAAGCTCCTTCCGGTTCTGCCCGGCAGGAGCTTCACAAAGGTTGTCGACGGCCCTACCGGGATCTCGAGCCCCGGTAAGAGTCATCAGCCTTGATCGGCGGTTTCAGGTGGACTCTATCACCACTTCCGCGTTTATCTCATATCATCTCTCGAAATGCCTTTCAAGATTGATTTTCACGAGTAGCGATTCCGGTCCCTTCATGATCACGACACAGGACCGCATCGATCCCTCCTTGCGAGAAGAGCTGTCTTGAACCGGTCAGAAGTAACCCCGCACGAACTCGGCCAGTTGCTCGGGCGGGTTCACGATGATCTCGTTTTTCAGAAGCTTCTGAAAGTAGTAGTCGTCCGTGCGGTGGTGATTCACCATGTTCTGCCTGTTCACCAGCCTCATGACGCAGCGGAACTCGGGACTGGAGCGGTGAGTCGGACCGCTGAAAACGGCGAAATTAAACGTCGAGAATTTCATGTCGTGATAGGCGCGCAGCACTCTGCACAGGCCGTCAGCGAGGTGGGTGAAATCGTCTTCGGTCCATTCCAGCAGGTGAGTGGCATTGAGCCATACCGCGTCGATTTCGTTGACTCCAAGCGGAGAAAAGGCCGCAAGCCATTCCAGGTCGCCTGTCCGGGCGATGCAACGATTCTTCAAGGCCCTTTCCGACTCGACCAGGTCGATCCAGTAGCACGATCCTTTGTCCTCATAATAGGCCAGACTTTTCTCCAGCAGAAGGCGCTGGTGCGTTGCCGGGAATGGAGATCCGATAATCTGGAAGTGCGGGTGGATGACACTCGCCCCCGCCGGGAGT
Source organism: Syntrophobacteraceae bacterium (assembly GCA_013314815.1). Classification (GTDB taxonomy): domain Bacteria; phylum Desulfobacterota; class Syntrophobacteria; order Syntrophobacterales; family Syntrophobacteraceae; genus JABUEY01. Next base: position 1,036 of record JABUEY010000021.1, on the reverse strand, counting down.
AAAAAATTGGCGTTTAAAGTGAAATACCTCATGGTCGAATCGGATTCGTAGCATCTTCGGAAGAATTCCACCGAGGAGCAGAAGGCATCGCGGACAAGTGACGGAGTAAATTCATTCAGAAGACGGCGGTGGGATTCCCCCAGCATCACCACCGCGTGGTACGCCGCAAGGGGGAAAAGGTTCGGGAAGAGCACCGTTTCCCCCTTCACAAGCCTCCCGCCGGGGAGGAGGGCATCGCTGTACCGGGGTGTCGTACTGTTCCACCTGCCGTCGCACATGAAGCATTGAGCCCGGGTTTCTTCGGCACGGCGGCTCAGGTAATCGTAGTCGGTTTCCGGAAAGAGGATCGACGTCTTCCCTTCAAGAGCCGAACTGTACATGCTCTGATGACCCGTCAGCGGGTCCAGGCGCACCTCGATGTCCTGAGTATCCAGGATGCCCCCCTTCAACGGGTTGTGAAACCGGGCCTTCTGATGCCATCTTTCAAAGTGGATTACAGCCATTTCCGCCCCCCTCTTCGACACTCCGGCCTCATCCCTCCTGCCGGGCCTGCTGTCAAGTTCCTCCAATCAGCTGTCCAGCCCGCACCCGTCCGCCATTCCGTCCAATCACTCCAGTCCCTGACAGCTTGATTTCCAGCTGGGATGTTCGGCGGCAATCGGTCGTGGCGCGGGAAGGGAACAGTGGAAGTTCGAGGTCTTCAGACGTGCATTCAGCGTTTTTTTCATCACACCACGGTCCGGCCGGAAATTCAAGATCGAACATGCAGGAAAGATCAAAAGTCATCTATTATGAGGTTCTTCTCACAAAACGCGCAGCGGGACAGCTTTCAAACAAAGGTGGGATGCACCCGCAACAACGTCGGTCCCACAGAAACGTCATTGCCTCCACAACGTCATTCCCGCGAAGGAGACTGTGTCGTAATTGTAGGGCCTGGGAGTGGATTTTTATGGTTTAATAGGAATAAAAAATAGGCAAATCGGAAGGTTATGTGGTATAGTGTAGCCCTGAGAGCAGGAGGAAAAGGGCTATGGCT
>JABUEY010000210.1 GCA_013314815.1 Syntrophobacteraceae bacterium | reverse complement strand
GAACATCTTCTCAACTCGTCGGAGAAAGCCGAGACGGACCTTTCCACCACCTTCGGGTCCACGGCGGCCAGGTTGATGAGATAGGAGTCGTGTGCAGCCACGGGAATGTTTCCTGTTTTTTCCCACTCGCTGCGAAAAAGCTCCGCCGCTTCGGGCGCAATGGCAGGAGCGTTCCATTGCCTTTCGTTCTTGGTGAATATCTGGAGCGCCTCGCCGCGCACTTCGCGTATGCGCTCGAAAGCCATCTGCAGACCGCCGGATATGGCCATGTGTGCACCCAGTAGAGGCATGAATGGACTCCCGCTTCTATATGTTCGACCCAAAATTCATAAAGCTCCGTTTCTTGGCAAGGCTGGAACGCTGTGCTATAGAGAGCTCGCCAGTTCGATGTGACAGCCGAGGTTCGCACTACCCTGTTCATATATCGGGAAAGCCCCGGACGGCAACCGCAAACACGAGTCGACCTTGACTGATGTTCCACATCTCCCTGAGCAGCCTTCGTGGGACGTCAGCTGGTTATTGTCTTTTCCTTTGACTGATGGATCGCAGACATTCAGGAGAAAAAGCATGATCCCCCGGTACACACGCCCTGAAATGGGGCAGACCTGGACTTTGGAGAACAGGTATCGCAAGTGGCTTCAGGTTGAACTCGCCGTGTGTGAAACTCTTGCCGAAATGGGCAGGATCCCGATCGAGGATTTCCAGGCCATCAAGGAGAGGGCTGGGTTCGATGTGGCGAGAATCGAGGAAATCGAGAAGGAGACCCAGCATGACGTGATCGCTTTTCTGACGAGTGTCGCAGAACATGTGGGGCCTTCATCCCGGTTCATCCACGAAGGGCTCACCTCCTCGGACGTGCTCGATACCGCTCTTGCCCTTCAGTTGACGGAAGCGTCCGATATCATCCTCCAGGATATCGAAGGACTGCTCCAGGTGCTGAAGAAAAGGGCTCATGAATTCAAGAATGCGGTGATGATCGGACGGTCTCACGGCGTACATGCCGAACCGGTCACCTTCGGACTGAAGCTGGCTCTGTGGTATGCCGAGATGAAGAGAAACCGCGAGCGCATGTGGCACGCGAGGGAGTCTGTGAGAGCCGGGAAAATATCCGGAGCTGTGGGAACGTATGCGAACATCGATCCGGCTATCGAGGAAAGTGTGTGCAGAAAGCTGAGGCTGGTGCCCTGTTCAGTGAGCAGCCAGATCATTCAGCGGGACAGGCACGCCGAATTTTTCTGCACCCTGGCCATCATCGGATGTTCCATCGAAAAGATCGCCGTCGAGATCCGGCACCTGCAGCGCACGGAGGTTCGTGAAGCCGAGGAGTTCTTTGCGGCCGGCCAGAAAGGGTCGTCGGCCATGCCGCATAAGCGGAACCCGGTTGCCTGTGAGAACCTGTCCGGGCTGTCGAGAGTCCTTCGAGGAAACGCCCTGGCGGCCATGGAAAATGTGGCGCTGTGGCACGAACGCGATATCAGTCATTCGTCTGTCGAGCGCATCATCGGACCGGATTCCACCATTCTTCTCGACTATATGCTGGTCCGGCTGACCCGGGTTCTCGACAACCTTACCGTGTATCCTGAAAACATGAAAAGAAATCTCGAATTGACGGGCGGGCTTTTCTTCTCTCAACAGGTCATGTTAGCTTTAACGAAAAAAGGGCTGACGCGTGAGGATGCGTATCGCATGGTGCAGAGAAACGCCATGGACGTCTGGCACAAGGGCGGAGAGCTCGGCGAACGCCTCAAGAAAGACGACGACGTAAGTCGGTACCTCGACCATGTGGAAATCGATTCTATCTTCAATCTCGATTACCACCTGAAGCACGTGGACGACATCTTCAGAAAGGTCTTCGGGGAAGAGCAGGGTGCATGATGCCGCTGTTAGAGAATGTAACGATGGATGAATTCGCCGAAGGGCGGAAGGAATGCCGTACGGTGATCCTCCCTGTCGGCGCACTCGAGGAGCACGGATCCCACCTGCCGCTCGGAACGGATGCCTTTCATGCCGAGGCCCTTGCCAGGCAGGTGGCTGAATGCATCCCCGTCTGGGTCGCTCCTCTCCTCTTTTATGGACTCTGCCGCAGCGCATCCGAACATCCCGGAACCGTGGGAATCCGGAGTCAGACGCTGCATTCCCTGATCAAGGACATCGTGCGGGGTCTCTACCGCCAGGAGATGCGCAATATCGTGGTGCTCAGCGGCCATGCCGGCGGGACTCACATGGCCGCCATGATCGATGCCTGCGAACAGCTCGTTCCGGAACTGCCCGAGATCAAGATTGCCGTGGTGTCCGTACTCGATATCGGATCGGCGGCCTGGAACGGCATTCTGGAAACACAGGGAGATTCCCATGCCGGCGAGGCGGAGACATCGCTGATGCTGCATCTTCGTCCTGGGCTGGTCAAGGGAAGCGCCCCCGAGGAGTATCCCGTTTTTCCCAGGTACATTCTTGTACGAAACAAAAGAAAGTTCTGGAACGGTGGAGTCTGGGGTAATCCCGGGGCGGCAAGCGAGGAAAAGGGCATAATGCTCATGGAACGGTCCGTGCGCGCCCTGGTTGAGCTGATCGGGCGACTCGAGGCCTGGTTCGAGGATGACGAGTCGTGACGAAAAGGGACCCCCTGTGCCGTTGGTCCGGCTCGGGGCATGGAATCGAGTCGTAGACATATGAAACACGCACCTGAGCTCCTGGCACCGGCGGGACACCCCGAAAGCTTTATCGCCGCGGTCGAAAACGGCGCCGACGCCGTCTACGCCGGGCTGAAAAAATTCAGTGCCCGGGCTACCGCGGCCAATTTCAGCCTTGATGAACTTTCCGTGCTGATACCCTACGCCCACCGGAAGAAGGTTTCCGTCTATATCGCGTTGAACAGCCTCATCGGCGCCGGCGAACTTCACGAAACAATGGATATGCTGCAGGCGGTGTCGGAACTGGAGGTCAACGCGGTGATTGTTCAGGATCCGGGCATCTTTTACCTGGTTCGCCGTTTCTTCCCTTCAATCAGGCTGCACGCAAGCACCCTCATGACCGCGCACAACAGCGCCGGTGTCAATCAGCTCCATCGCATGGGTGCGTCCAGGGTCGTACTCGCCAGAGAACTGACTCTCTCGGAAATCGACCTGGTCTGTGCCGTGACGGAGGTCCCGATCGAGGTATTTGTCCACGGGGCGCTGTGCACGTCCTATTCCGGTCTTTGCCTCGCGAGCGGTTTTCGCGGCGGTCACAGCGGCCTGCAGGGACGATGTGTGCAGCCGTGCCGCCTGGAATACAGCCAGGGGGGCAGGGAAGGGTTCTTTCTTTCGAGCAGTGACTATTGTGCGCTCCCTTTTATTCCTCAACTGAAGAGAATGCGCATCGCGTCCTTCAAGATCGAGGGCCGCATGAAGCCGGCGGAGGCTGTCGGTCGCACGGTAAAAGCCTACAGACTTGTTCTGGACGCCCGAGAAAGCGAGGAAGCCGCGGCTGTGGAGCAGGCGAAAGAACTGCTGGCGGATATTCCTTCGAGGCGTCTCACGGCTGGATTCCTCACGGAAGAATCCAGGAAACAGCTGTTGAGCCCTCATCGGTCTGGTTCGAGCGGGCTGTGGATCGGGACCGTGAAGGCGGTGCACGGGAAAGGGCCGGTCGTGCGGCTGCGCAGAGACGTGATGCCTGGAGACAGGCTGCGCCCCGAATCCAGGGAGGGCAGGGAAAAACCCGCTTTCAACGTCTCCGAGGTGCTTTCCATCGACGGGAGAGATCCTGCTGAAGGTCGGGCCGGGGAAACCGTGGTTGTCCCGGCAAGGGGGGATTTTACCCCCGGTGACCGGATTTTCAGGGTCGGCCTGGCATCGAAGTCATATTCGGGACTCTGGGCTCGCATGAGAAAAGAGAATAAACCACGGCCGGTCAGCCGGAAGAAGTCCTTCAGGCATCCGTCGCTCTGGGAAGGTTTCCCTTCACCCCCACCGGATCCGCGGCAATCAGAAGAAACCCTGATCATCAAGGCGGGCGACTTCCAGGGCATGCTCAAAGCTTTCCAGTCCCAGGCCTCCACCGTGATGCTGACGGCAACGCGGTCAAATCTCGAGAGGGCGGCAAAACATCGTTTCACTCCCGATCAGAAGAAACGCTTCGCCTGGTCGCTGCCTCCGATTCTCCTCGAAGGAAATGAAACAACCTACTACCGTGCCGCCGTCTCATGGTTTCTCGACCGGGGCTTTCGTTCCTGGGAAGTGAACAACTGGGGGCACCTGGACTTCTTCGAAGGCAGATCGGAGCAGATCCGGCTTCTGGCCGGTTACCGGTTTAATTTGAGAAACCAGGCCGCCCTGGCCGAAATGGCCCGCTGTGGATGCAGCTGG
>JABUEY010000209.1 GCA_013314815.1 Syntrophobacteraceae bacterium | reverse complement strand
GAGTGGCATACCGCTCTCGCGGTCGCGATCATTGTTGCAATGTCGATCCCGAAGGGACAGAAAAGCGAACATCTCTTGCAGGTCGTGCACTCCCCCCAGAGAATTTCGTAGCACTTCGACAGGAATTCACGATCGACATTCCCTTTTCTCCTGTACATCTCTCCGAGCGTGTGCTTGACCTTGTATGCAGGGCTCAGCTTTGGATCCTTGTCCCTGGCCAGGTAAAAAAAGCAGCTTTCCGCGCAAAGGCCGCACCGCGAGCAGATGCTCAACCATGTCCTGATGCGAGCGCCATCGTTGGCTTCCAAAATCTCTTTTATTTTGTTTGTATTGATCGGTTTTTCCAACACTTCACTCATGTCGGCTGTTTCTCCTCTCCATCCTGAAAGTAACCAGTGCCACCCTTTTCCTGCAGATTGGTTCACAGTTTACCATGTCCGGGCTCCACGCCGCTCTCCCATCTCAAACCCGATAAATGCTCGCGAAAAGAAGAACAGGACAATGTGACCGAGCTTACTGAAGGGAACGATGATCAGTAGCATTTCTCCGAAGAGAATGTGTAATATGAGCATAACCTCGTAGGGCCCTATCTGACGATAAGCAAGAAATCCCGTCAGGAAAGGCATGATGGTGAGAATCAGAAGAGTGTAATCCCAGGGGGACGTAAGGATACGAACCTCCGGACGCACCAGTCGCCTCACCAGAAGAAACAGGGCCGTTGCCAGGAATACCATCGTAAGTGTGTCGGCAAGGCTTTCCGACATTGACCAGAGGCTTACTCCGAATGCTTCCTGCCACAGCGTGTTGTGAGCCAGCAGAAACAGGGGTACGGCAAACAAACATACGTGAAAGAGGAAGAACATGATGGCAAATACAGGTTGAGTACGCAAGGAAACACTGCCGAGAGGGATCAGCCAGTGCAAAATGGACCGGAACCCCCATCCTGCACTCATGTGATTGTAGAACACCCTGTCTCGTTCTCTGCTGAGCCCGAAAAGGTAAGCGATACGAAACAGCAGTCCCCCCACAAAGATAATGAAGGTGATCCAGACAGCCGGCCCTGCCAAAAAAGCATACAGTTCGTGCATGGTTGCTTACCCCTCCCTGTGCAAAAAAGAATCTCGTACACCACTTTGTTCAAGGATTCACACTTAAAACTTGCTTATCCGCCTGTTATCTATCACAAAATCGGCACACCGCAAAGCATAAAACACCTCCTCGCTCCACTCGATGCCAGAGGGTCGACCATCTTCATATCTGCTCAGGATCATCACTACAAACGACTCGGCAGGTTTCGAACCAGTACCTGCCTGGGCCGGCCCTGTCACCGTGAAGCGTAACCCTGCCCTGTCCACCCCCGTTCGGAGGCTGGGGCTGCTTCAATGCGCGTTCAACAGGCTATCTTCGACAAGCGGGAAATCCAGGCTGTAACGACCCCATACTCTCGTGGATCGCGTATCATTGTGCTCTGGACTTTAAGGAGAGGCCAAATGAAACAGGAAGACGATCGCGGTGAGACTCCGCAGCCTCAAAAGGAGCATAAGAGAACGCATCACGGGAAAAGACAAGAGGAAGAGGCGCAGGGAGCAGACACATCCGGCACTCTTAGGTTGAAGTGAAGCACATTTCCGACCGAATTGCAAGGGAATACTCCAGCATTGAAGGCTCCGGTTTTGCATGGTCGGAGCGATCGCGCCAATCCGGTGTTTCTCGAGTCAAGGGCTTCATTTCGTGCTTCCCCGTGTTGGATCAGTTCTGATAAAGTAATGAATTGGGTAGTTGTGCCCCAGGGGGGCAACGATCGAGGCAGAGAGGCAGGATGATCAAGGATGTGTCCCTCCATTCCCTGTCTTCAACTATCCGGCATGACGAGAGGGTTGAGCGTGCAGGTGCTTCATGGCCGGCGGCCTCCGGCAATCGCGTCTGAGCAGGATTGATGCGCGCCTTCAACAGTTGTGGCTGGATTATCCGGGCGCCTGCTCGCCCTCGATGATCTTTCGGGCTGATGGCGTCGGCCGCATGCAGGTTCAAGGACCTACCGCCATTGCCACTGAAAAAGGAGAGCATTGGAATGGCCGTGAATTACTGGCCCGACGATTACGTGCGCAAGCGCCGAACCGCCAGGGAGGCCATCAGGCTTATCAAGCCCGGCCAGAGGGTCTTCATCGGGACTGCATGCGGAGAACCTCAGCACCTCGTGAGTGAACTAGCCGGGCAGTCCATGAATTTCACGGACATCGAGATCGTAAGACTGCTCAGCCTCGAAACTGCTCCCCTGACCCTGATCGCCTCCAAGGCCTCTTCCCAGAGCTTCGGCATCCGGTCCTTCTATTCCGGTTCCACCATCCCCGAAAGCCTGGCTAAAAACCGCCGGTTTTTTACGCCCATCAACCTCTCCGCCGTGCCTCATCTTTTTCAGAGCCGGCAGATACCCGTTCATGTCGCTCTCATCCAGGTTTCTCCTCCTGACGACTTCGGCTGGGTCAGCCTGGGCATCTCCGTAGATGTTACCCTCGCGGCAGCCCGGTCCGCCGACCTGGTCATCGCCCAGGTCAATCCCAGGATGCCCAGGGTTCTGGGCCACAGCTTCATACACATGAACGATATCGATGTAGTGGTTGAACACGACGAAGAACTGCTGAGCGTCGGTGCGATGACCGAATCCGTCCCCGCCCTTGCCATTGCCCAGCACGTATCCAGGCTCGTAGATGACGGCGCCACCCTGCAGATCGGCCTGGGGAGCATCGCCCATTCGGTGTTGCAGTCCCTCTGGAACAAGAATGATCTCGGAGTCCATACGCAGGTCCTTACCGACGGATTCATGGAACTCACCGGCAAGGGCATCATCACCAACCAGGTCAAGGGATTGAATGAGGGGAAACTGGTGGCCGGTTTTGCCATCGGAACTACTAACCTTTACGAGTTTCTTCACGACAATCCAGGCATTGAATTCCATCCCTCCGACTATGTGAACAATCCGGCCGTCATCGCAGCCCACAACCGGATGGTGTCGCTCAACGTCGTCAGTGTGATGGATCTGACCGGGCAGGTGGCAGTGGATGCGAGCCCTCACAACCATTATTCCGGCGTGACGGGAATGCTCGACTTCGTAAGGGGAGCGGCCCAGTCTCCCGGAGGCAAGTCGATACTCATGATCCCCTCCACTTCCAGGGATGGCAGGTACAGCCGGATTGTGCCCATCCTCGAGGATATGGCGGTAGTCGTACCCAGGAGCGACGTGTATTATGTGGTGAGCGAATACGGGGCGGTCAATCTTTTTGGAAAGAGCCTCCAGGAACGAGCCATTGCCATGATCAGCCTGGCCCACCCTGATTTCAGAGACGAACTGTTTTTCAACGCGCAGAAACTCGGTCTTCTGGGCACGGAAAGAAGCCTGAAGGAATCCATTCATGCCGTGTATCCCCTGAAATACGAAGAAGTAGTCAAGATAGACAATACGGAAGTGACGATCCGGCCCATCAAGCCCGTGGACGAACGACGTCTCCAGGAGCATTTCTACAACCTGGACAGGAACGATATCATCGCGAGATTCTTTCATAAAAAGACCACGTTTGTGAGGGACGACGTGGCGTCCATGCACCAGATCGATTATCATAATGAAATGACTATTGTCGCCGTCGTGGGGGAGTTCGGCTTCGGCAGGATCATAGCGGTGGGAGGATACATCTTTGATCCTCATGAAAATGTTGCCGAAGTCGCCTTTTCCGTGTCCAAGGACTGGCAGCGAAAGGGCCTGTCCAGACTGATCATGAAGAAGCTTGTGGACGCGGCTCGCGAGAACAACATTTCGGGCCTGGTGGCCTACACGTCCATGAACAACAAACCCATGATCGGCCTCTTCAACAGCCTCCCCTACAAGGTGAAGACGACTTATGAGGACAACCTCCTTCGCATGAGCTGTCGATTCGACGAACCCACAGAATGAGGATCTTCCGTTTCATAAGGCGCGTATCCTGAACGGTGTCACACAAAGGTGGAATACACCTGCAGCGACCATGTCAGTCCCACAAGAACGTCAGTCCCGCAGCGACGTCATTGGACATCACAACGTCATTCCCGCGAAGGAGACCGGGAAAGGTAATCGTGCATGGCGAACCAGTTTCAAGGATTAGGAAAGAGCCTGGAAGTATGATGGACAGAGCAGGGCAATCCCGGGTGGAGAGATCCTTATGGCGTGATCCGCGCTTGGACTGGATTCCCGCCTTCGAGACTGTGTCGTAATTGTAGGGCCTGGGAGTGGATTTTTATGGTTTAATAGGAATAAAAAATAGGCAAATCGGAAGGTTATGTGGTATAGTGTAGCCCTGAGAGCAGGAGGAAAAGGGCTATGGCT